>NZ_JAAHIE010000036.1:0-17396 GCF_010671945.1 Moorena sp. SIO4E2 | reverse complement strand
CGGAATGCGGATTTAATTTTAGTGCTGGATAGAGGAGTATTGATTGAGAGGGTAACCCATCAGTAATTAATGACAAAAAGGGGACATTATTACTATTTTAATCCCCAGCAAATTAGTCCTTAATCCTGAGTCCTTAATCCTGAAAAATTACATAAATTTTAATTTATTTATTCATGAATAATCCTAAGCCCCAATAACTAGTATCAATAAATAATAAATAAAATTATGCCCAATACATTGAATGGACACTTGGACACTTGAATGGACATCCTCCAACTCAGCTACAAGACACTAATCATGATCAAGATAGTTTAAACGCCCCAAACCTAGCTAAATTTACTGATGATTGGTCTTACGCCACTAAAGAATTACTCGATAGTTGGCCTCAGGTTTGGACAAGGGGATTACTGTACTTTCTAGTAGTATTTGTTTCCATTATTTTACCCTGGTCGATGCTCTATAAGGTAGATGAAACCGGTACAGCTAGAGGACGACTTGAACCAAAGGGTAAGACTGTGAGGCTGGATGCTGCTGTAGCCGGTACCGTGGATTAAATTCAAGTTAAAGAGGGGGAAAAGGTTGAGGCTGGACAAAATTTAGTGATTTTGAAATCCGGGTTAGTCCGTACTGAATTGCAGCAAGTTAACGATAAATTAAAGGGGCAATTGAGTAGGCGATCGCAGTTATAATTACTAAAAAATCAGTTAGTGGTAGTCTTGACAACTCAGCAGCAACAAAATCAAGCCCAAGCCTTGGAAAAGCCAGCTCAAATTGACCAAGTGCGACAGACTATAATTGATCTGAGTAATTCCTATAACTTACAAAAATAATAAAAATTAGCTCAAGGAAATCAGGCCAGGCAAAATCTTGAACTTAGTAAAACAGCCTCTAAGTTACTAGAGATTCGTTTAGCTAATGCCCAGGGAGAGGTGCAACGCTATCGTAAACTTTGGCAACAAGGAGTTGTGCCAGAAATTGATGTGTTAGATAAGGATGATGTGGTACAGTAAAGGCGACGATTGTATGAACAAACTAAGTCTGATATTGAACAGGCTAAATTACGGATTATGGAAGAAAAAAGTAGTTATGAACGGACCGTCAAGCACAAGCAGATATTGAACAAGCAAAATTACGATTAAAATAACAGGATAGGAGTTATCAGAGTTTAATTCATTCCGGTAAGTTATCTGTACTAAAAATAGAAGAACAACTGAATAATATAGAGACTAAAATTACTACCCTAAATTCAGAAATTGCTCAGAGTAAGCGTCAGATTGACTCGTTGCAGCTTCAGTTAAAGCAACGAGTCTTAGACGCACCGGTAAGTGGAATGGTATAGCGCTACGCGCAAGTCAGAAGTTAGAAGTCAGAAGTCAGAAGTAAGCTTAGACTTACGTTTCAGAGTTTAGGAGCGATGCAGAGGTGCGACCCGTGGCGAATTTAATTCTTAATGCGGAAAACGCACCATTACGGTCTTGGGGAGGCAGCGCGGTCTTGGGGGTTTCCCCCACTCGCTATTGCCGTGGTTTCCCCCACTCGCTATTGCATCAAGACAATGTCAAACACCTTAATGGGTAGTGCTATATTTCAGTTACCGATTCAAAGACCTGGTGCTGTAGTGCAGCAGGGTACTATGGTAGCAGAAATTGCCCCAGAGGATTCATCATTAATTATTCGAGCCCAGATGGCAACAACTGAAAGTGGTTATTTAAAGAAAGGAATGCCAGTCAAACTGAAGTTTGATGCCTATCCGTTTCAATAGTATGGAGTGATAGCAGGAGAGTTAGTGGAAATTTCTCCAACTACCTCTGAGGTAGCAGCCTATAACATAGAAATTGCCTTAAATCAAGATTGTATTCCCACAGGTAAGGAGTGTATTGGATTCCGTCCTGGAGATACAGCAACCGCTGAGGTGATTGTACGCCAGCGTCGGATTATTGATTTTATTCTCGATCCGTTTAAGAAGTTGCAGCAAGGAGGTTTGAAATTATAGGTGATTTCCGGGATGTCATATCAGTCAATTCAGGGCATTATCAATTAGTGCGATCGCTTTTTATAGCACGGCGTGTAATAGTGTTGAAAAATTCAATTTGCAAAGCGATGCAGCACTATAAATTTCACAGTTTAAATTAGTAGGATAAACACGATGTAACCAGCTATCACGATTACCAAAGACGATATTCTTGAAGAAATCAAGCTATCTGGTAAAATTCCTGAGATTATCGAAGCAATTACTACCCGCAAGTTAATCGCAGCTGCTGCCGCTGAGGCGGGTATCAAAGTAGAGACAGAAGAACTTCAAGACGCAGCAGATAAATTCAGGATAGTTAGCCAAATCGGGAGTGCTGAGAAAACTTGGCCATGGCTGGAAAAACATGGTATGACCTTATAATAGTTTGAAGCTATGGTATACAATGGCGCTATTTATGGAAAGTTAGCTAGGCATTTATTTGCCGATAAAGTTGAACCCTATTTCTTTTAAAATCAGCTAGATTATGCTGGTGTGGTGATCTATGAGGTAATCATAGATGATCAAGATTTAGCCATGGAACTCTTTTATGGTATTCAGGAAGGAGAGATGAGTTTCTATGATGTTGCTCATCAGTATATCCAGGATAAAGAATTACGTCGCTATGGGGGATATCAAGGAGTAGTAACTCGTGAGCAGATCAAGCCGGAGATTTCTGCTGCTGTCTTTGCAGCTAAGCCACCGGAGGTTCTCAAACCCATTGTGACCTCTAAGGGAGTACACTTGATTTTGGTGGAGGAGATTATTGAACCCCAATTGGATGATAAGCTGCGCTCTCAAATCCTCTTAAATTTATTTTATGAATGGACTAAGCAACAGGTTTAGCAATTTGAAGTTACCAAAAACCTTGACTTAGGTTACCAAGCTGCCTAGGTCTTGAGTGGAAACTTATACATGCAGAATTTAGAATTTAGAATTTAGAATTTAGAATTCTAATCTTGGTCTTTAAGCTTTTGAAATTAAATGCCCTCTGATGCTGATCAGGGGGCATTTTTGATGATTTATATTTCTAAGTTAAGTTCTCTGACGCGCCTTTCATCCCACCTCAAACGGAGGATGGGGGATTTCGACTGTTATAAGAAAATGCGATCGCATTCGATATCTTCCGCTACACTAGCTAATAGATCACAAACAAACCCAATGTCTCCAAGATTTGATTAGATCATTGACCAGTGTCTCCTCCCGCCCCTCTAACTCGTCTATCCCAAGGACAGCTGAACGTATTACAAACCTGTCCCCGTAAGTTCCAACACATTTACTTTGACCAGCTGGGAACACCCGTGTCTCCCGAACAACAAGAGCGTCTTACTTGGGGAAGCCGCTTTCACCTATTAATGCAACAGCGGGAACTTGGGTTACCAGTTACATCCTTAGTAGAAGAGGATACCCAACTCGACTACTGGCTGAGTGGTTTAGTCAATGCCGCACCAGAACTTTCCAACCCAGAGCCTGAAAGCTTCCGGGAAGCGGAACATTGCCGAACCCTGTATTTCCAAGGTTATCTACTTACAGTTATCTATGACTTATTGATTGCAGGGGAAGACTCGGCTCAAATTCTTGATTGGAAGACCTATCCTCAACCTAAAAACCGGGATTGGTTAGCCCAAGACTGGCAAACACGCCTGTATCTCTACGTCCTAGCAGAAACTAGCGATTATTGGCCAGAACAAATTTCCATGAGTTACTGGTTTGTCAAATCCCAACCCTGTGCCCAGAGTCTTAAATTTACCTACAATAGCGCACAACACCAGAAAACTAGGGAGGATTTGACTCAGTTGTTGACCCAGTTGGCTGGGTGGCTACAAGGGTACCAAGATCAAGGTTTAGCTTTTCCTCAAGTAGCAGCATCCCTTGGTCGATGTGGTGATTGTACCTTTGCCGTGCGTTGTCAGCGTTACGGGAATAGGCTGAGCAACGATAGTACAGAATTACTACCCGATTTAGCTGATATCCAAGAAGTTTCCCTTTGAGCTACCACCCCTGACTGGGTTTGCTCCTAGCACCAGTAAGAGTTGACGCTTAGTCGTTAAATATTAGACAAGACTAAACAAACCGACCCAGACCTGTCTAGTTATGCATTACAGACCTCACGAATTCGCCAAAATCGCTGGTGTGACTGTCCGAACCTTACAACGGTGGGATATATCGGGAAAGTTAATAGCCGATCGGACTTTAGGGAACCATAGAGTTTACACCCAAAAACACATTAATCAACTCAAAGGCTTACTCAATGACGATATTAAAAGGTCTGTGGTTGTGTATTGTCGGGTGTCATCCCCGGCTCAAAGACCCGACCTGGAAAACCAAGTGAAAGCTATGGATACCTTATCCTCCAATTAGCTGAGTACTCCGACTGTGAGATCGTCATCACCAATAATGAATCTCTGAGTCTTCAACAGGAGATGGTCGAAGATCTGATGGCGATTATTCACTGTTTCTCTTGTCGGCTCTATGGTTTGAGGCGTTACATTCAACCCATTCAAGAAAATATTGACAAAAACCTTGACAATCCGGAAAATTGCGCTAAATTAGCATCGGAAGTACAAATAATGGTCGAAATTCCCTTGAAGTTACCGTAAGAATAAAGGAGCCTTTATAGTTGGTCGGTCATGGGTAAAAGGGTTAAAACTTATTAATTAAGGCTCCTTTATTCTAAGGTTTCGTCTCATGTATGCTATCAAACGAGAACTCAAAGTTAATCACAAGCAAGCCAATTGGCTAGCTCAGTGCGCAGGATTCTCCCGATTCGTCTACAACTACGGACTAGGGATGATGAAAGCATCATGGGAGTTTGATCATGTCAAAGCTTCCGATTCTAAACGGTTGAATGCCATTAAGAAGGTGTTCACTAATGTCACCAAGAAAAGTACTGAGTTGGCTTGGTGTAACAAGTATCCAAGTCGTATTTACCAAAATGCATTCCGGAACTTAGCTAAAGCTTTGAGTCGTTGGCGCGACCCTAAGCTTAAAGCTCAGATGCCAAAATTTAAGACAAAGCGTCATCAATGCAGTTTCACCGTTGATGACTGCAACGGTAAGCGACTGTTGTTTGCCGGGAAACAAATCAATATCCCTACCTTGGGATGGTTCAGATTAAAGGAGGGGATCCCTTACAACTGTATTTCCCAAACATTCACGATTTCCAGAGAAGTCGGGAAGTGGTTTATATCGTTCAAAATCGATGCTTGTCCCGTTCCTGCGATCAAACACACCCAGCAGAAAGTCGGAATAGACCTCGGAGTCAAGTGCTTTGCCACATTGTCTGACCGCACCCAGATTGAAACGCCCGAATCGATAAAGAAAGCGAAAACCAAGCTATCGAAGCTACAGTGGCGCAATCGCAAAAAGGTGTTAGGCAACGGTCAGACAAAGACAAAACCAAGTCAGAACGCACTGACTTACTATGGAAGACTGAGAAAGCAACACAAGCACCTTGCAAACATTAGAGAGGACTTTTTGCAAAAGGAAACCACTCGATTAGCTCAGACTTATCAAGAAATTTTGATTGAAGACTTGAACGTGTTGGGAATGTTGGCTAATCATAAACTAGCGGAGGCCATCTCCTTGTTGGGATTCTACCGATTCAGAGAGTTGCTGACTTACAAGCAAGAATTCCATGGATTCAAGCTGACCCTAGTAGATAGGTGGTTTCCATCATCAAAGACTTGCCACAAATGCGGACATAAACAGAATATGCCATTGAAGGAAAGGGTGTATATTTGTGGAGGTTGTGGAAATCTTGAAGACCGGGATCTCAACGCGGCAATCAACATAGAGCGTTGGGAAGCTCGGTAGGGGCTCTCACTGTCGATGGCAATCGATCAAACGCCTGTGGAGTGGAAGAAGCCGACTTCCCACGTAGAAGAAAACGAAGCAGGAATTGAACTTCAGACCGAATGTCTAGGTTTGTGTAAGATTCATGATGCAGTTAAGCAGAGATCCCCGGGGGAACCTCTGCTGTAGCTAGTGCGCTAACCAGCCCATAGGCTACAAAGTCTGGTCGAACAAAATTTTACCAGACTCAGTGCCGCTGGCTTCTTTGGGTTTCATAGGGTTATAATAACACAAAATCTCTAAATAACACAAAAAACTTAAAATACCTATTGAATAGTTTAACCCTTAGTAGGATAATTGGGATGTCAAAGTTGTCAAAAGATGTGTCAGAAGAAAAACAAGTTAGCTACAAACTATTTTTGCCTGAATCCTTACGGGCAAAATTCAAATCTATGTGCGCTCTCAAAGGAGTCACCATGAATCATATCTTATTGGAGTTGATCGAAGAATGGATAGAGGAAAATAAAGCTGCTTCATCCCCTAAGCAGAAGAAGAGTTAATCGGCTGATATAGGTTGAACAGTGCTGAATGCGGAATGGTAAGTGCTAAATGCTGAGTTATCAGTAACCAGCTCATAGTCTAGTAAGCATTCAGCTATCAGCTCTCAGCTATCAGCTAATGCGCTACAGATGGTGCTACTTAATGTGCTATAGCGCTACGCGCAAGGCAATAGGCATGCTAGCAATAGCTGATTATAATAGCTTTTGCTGCTTTTATAAATGTCAAACACCTTAATGCGTAGTGCTATAGCAGTCGCCAGGGTAATTAGGACATGACAAAAGTCTCAAACTACAGTTTGGCTTGAGTTTAACTTCTGACTTCTGACTTCTGACAAATGACTTCTGCTATATATCAGCTATCAGCTCTCAGCTTTTGAATAAGCGATCCAGTGGCCTCACGGGGGTTTCCCCCACTCGCGCTTGGGATCAAGACAACAAGTAAGCATTGGTTTAATCTCTGTTACGTCGGCTGACGGCTGACGGCTGACGGCTGACGGCTGACGGCTGACGGCTGACGGCTGACGGCTGAGGGCTGAGGGTCACACCCTAAGCATTCAGCTCTCAGCCTATGGGCATAGGGCATATGGTTACATGACTAATTAATGCGATCGCTAATGAAAGACAATGATAAATTATTTGAGCAACTGAAAGATCAAGCCATTGATTCAGACCATGAGCAAGGTTTGATAGCCCTTGGTGAGGAATTGCTCAAAGAGTTTGATAGCGGTTCATCACAAGGGGTCACTGATATGGCTCGTTATCGGTTGGAAAAACATCGAAGTGCTTACAAAAAAGCCTACAAAAAACTGATGGCTACCATTGGTCTATGAGCAAGAGAGTCTGATGAGGAACAGTGTCTATGGAAAACTATCGACTGGTATCAGTCAAGATCAAGGGGTTTAGAGGCTTTCCTGAACAAGCGGGAGAACGGGAATTTCGCTTTGATCAAGCCTGCACATTAATTGTAGGAGCTCAGGGGGGAGGTAAAAGTAGTACCCTGAATGCGATTGAGTGGTGTCTATTTGGCAAAGATGTCGCTAATAAAAGTGCTACTAAAATTGAAGAGCGCAAGAATTGGTTAGTTAAAAACCAATCGTCAAGGGAGACTAGTGTAGAAGTTATCTTTGAAGGGAATGAGGAAATACTAAAGGTATATCGGAGTGACCGCAAACGTCGTGGTAATCCCAAGTTTTACTATCAGATTAATAATGGCTCGTATCAGGAAGATGAAACTGACTTGCGGGTGCTACTGGGTCTAGAATTGTCTGACTACATGAGTTGTGTCTACCTACATCAAGAAACTATCAGTGCGCTACTGATTCAGGAACCAAAAGAGCGCAAAAATGCTCTGGATCGCCTCATGGGTTTGACGGATTGGCGCAATCTATTGGATGGAATTAAGCGAGCTAAAGCCCAGGAAGAGTTTAAGAAAATTGATCAAGAGTTTGGTCAGATTATCAGCAAAATTGAAACGGCAAAAGCGATTAAGGAAAATGACTTAGGTCTAGCAGAAGAAGAAGCCATTTTTCATGATATTCCGCTCAGCCAATTATCCCTAAATGGAGCAAAAGCTATTTGCCAAGGGGTTGAAAATGCAGTTGAGAATTTTGCCAAAGACTATGGATTGCTGGTGCCCTCTTTACCAAAATACCAAACTACTGATGATTTGGAAGGATTTGTAGATGGTGGTAAGGAGGCGATTAAGCAATTACGTAATGCTCAGCCCGACTGGGAACGGCAGAAAGAATTGCTGAATCAGCAAAGTGAATTAAATCGTTTGAAAGCTAATGTTGAGACCAAGGTTATGGAACTCAACCAAAAAGAAAACGAGATTCACCAACTGGAAGCTCAATACGGCATGCTACCAGAAATTTTGGCAAAAAAAAATCAAATTGAACAAGAAGAGTTACCGGCTAAGCAAGGGAGTCTAAATACTATCAACAATCGTGCCGGTATCATTATCCAAACCCTAAAATTTCTGAAGTCAGTACAAGAAGATCAAGCCCAAGATTGTCCCGTTTGCTCTACACCAATTAATCCAGTTCAGTTGCGTCAGGAATTAGAATCCTGGCAGCAAGACATGAAGTTACAGCTAAAACCGATTCAGAAGGAGATTCGGGAATTAGAAACAGCAGTAGAGGAGTTACAGAGACTGATTAAAACCTTGGAGCGGTTGCAACGGGAACGATTAGATAAGGATAAGGGATTACAACAAGCAAAAAATGCGATCGCAGTAGCTTTAGAAACAGAAATTAATGACTCTGTTAACGCTCTTGCTCTGCTCAATCAAGCCATTACTGAAGTAGATCAAGAATTAGCCAGGATTCGCACCGCAGTTGAGCAAAGTAATCAGCGTATCGATAGCATTGATCAAGACTTAGAAAACATTAAACGGATTATTACTGTCCTACGTTATCGCCAAGAGGTAGATAATTTGTTTTCGATTCAAGATTGCCCTGAATATAAAGAAGTTGAAGCAGCAAAAGCTGACTTGGAAGCATTCTGTGACCGATTGTTAACTATTGGTGAAGCTGTACAGGAAGTGCTAGGAAACTCAGCTAAAGAGAAAATCGATACTACCAGAGCAGCAATTTCTAGTATATATCGTCAGCTAGCCCATCGTAGTGACTTTCCAGATATTGAGATTGACCCAGACAAATATGAAGTGATGGCGGTGGGATATGGAGAGTCAGAAGTTGCCTTACGACTGTTGAACAAGGGTGATATTAATTGTGCTGCTTTGAGTATATTTCTAGCCCTAGCAACTTCAGAGCAATTAACTCATAATATCGGCTTCATGGTGCTAGATGACCCGTCGCAAAATCTAGACCCAGTCCATAAAGAACGGTTGGCTGAGGTGTTGGATCAGGTATTGGAGAAAAAGCAATTGATTATTGCCACCTCAGAAGATGATTTCGTCGAGCAGCTGAGTTTCAAGCTAACTAAGCCCAACAAACTATACCGATTGGGACAGTGGACACCAACTCGTGGACCAACTATCGAGGGTAATGGGTAATAGAATTTAGAATTTAGAATTTAGAATTTAGAATTTAGAATATGGATGCATCAACATTCAACCATTTAACCACCATTCAACAACACCTAAATAGTCGCTCTAGAAAAGATAATGGGTTTGGCAAAACTTGCCAGATTTTCCTAGCGATTACCTTCTGTCGCTTGGGTTTTCAGGTAGAAAACTATTCCTCTCAAGGTGTAGATATCGATAGTTGGAATCACCCCTACTTTCCTAATCTTTCCATTGAAGTAAAGACCACCACCAAGCATACGGTGACACTAGGACAGAAGGATGTGGATGGCTTGAAGAAAAAAGCGAGAGAAGGATATGAACCTATCTTTGCGGTTTTGAGATTAGAGTTATTGTCAAATTGGATTATCGCTAAAGCCAAGGGAATTAAGGCAGGTAATCATCCTGTAGGGAGACTACAAACCTCAGTAAGGGCAATTCCAGAACTGCAAGATCAGGTGAATCAGGAATTCCCTAGGGTTGTCAATGACTATGGCGCTATAGTATCAAGTATTCCAGCTGAGGAAGTTCTCACTGATTTGGATAAGTATTTGGATAGGGAGAGACAAAAAGTATTACCAAAAGAAAGTGTTATGGGACTGCGGGCAAGGTATAGGTTTTAGGGTTAGGGTATACTTTCTCCCCTAAGCATTCAGCTGATAGCTGACCACTTAGGGCTGAATGCTTAGGGGTGTAGCACACAATAGCCTTCAACCTTTCTAAACTTCAATTAGACTCACTGATCAACAACTGAGCAGGCAATCGCTGAAAGGAAAGCCGTTCATTGTTCACATCCACAAAGATAGTGTCCCCATCATTAAATTCACTCCTGAGAATTCCCTTAGCAATAGGAGTTTCCAACTCCCGCTGAATAGCTCGCTTCAGGGGTCGTGCTCCAAACACCGGGTCGTACCCTAATTCTGCCAAAAAGTCAAGAGCTGCATCGGAAAGTTTCAGAGACATCTTGCGCTCTACTAACCGTTGCTCTAAGCGCAGGGTTTGCAGCTGGACAATATTGCGCAACTGATGTTTTTGCAAGGTATGGAAAATAATCACCTCATCAATCCGATTGAGGAATTCAGGGCGGAAACTAGAGCGCATTGCTTCCATGACCCGACTCCGCATTTCTTCATACTTGGAGTCATCCCCAGCTACATCCAGAATATACTGGGAGCCAATATTGCTAGTCATGATAATAACGCTATTCTTGAAATCTACGGTATGCCCTTGAGCATCAGTCACTCGACCATCATCAAGGATTTGCAGCATGACATTAAAGACATCCGGGTGTGCTTTTTCGATTTCGTCAAATAGAATTACGGCATAGGGACGTCTACGGATAGCTTCGGTTAACTGACCTCCTTCTTCGTAACCCACATAGCCTGGAGGAGCACCAATCAGTCGGGAAACGGTATGCTTTTCCATATACTCAGACATATCGATTCGCACCATAGCCTCTTCGGTGTCAAACAGATAGGCTGCTAAGGCTTTTGCCAATTCTGTCTTACCCACACCGGTAGGACCGAGGAAAATAAAGCTAGCGGTGGGACGATTGGGGTCAGCTAATCCCGCACGCGATCGCTGAATAGCATCGGCAACAGCAGTAACGGCTTCCTCTTGACCAATCACCCGCTTGTGTAGTTCTTCTTCCAGGTGCAGTAGCTTCTCTTTCTGAGACTCAACCAGCTTACTAATGGGAATTCCAGTCCACTTAGAGATAATTTCCGCAATGTCAGCTTCTGTAACTTCTTCCCGCAGCAGGGATTTACTACTGGTTTGGTTCTCGGCTAGCTGTTGCTCAACGGCTGCCAGGGATTTTTGCAACTCGGCTAACTTGCCGTATTTTAACTTAGCGGCTCGGTTGAGGTCATAATCCCGTTCTGCCTGTTGAATTTCTACGTTAACTCGATCAATCTCTTCCTTAATCCCCTGAATCCGGTCAATCACATCTTTTTCTGATTGCCACTGGGCATTCAAAGTACGCTGTTCTTCTTTAAGATCAGCCAGTTCTTTTTCGAGTCTTTCCAGCCTTTCGATGGAGGCGAGATCAGTTTCTTTTTGTAAAGACAACCGTTCCATTTCCAGCTGGATAATTTTGCGGTCAATTTCATCGAGTTCTTCTGGCTTGGAAGTAATTTCCATTTTTAGCCGTGCTGCCGCTTCATCCATTAAGTCAATGGCTTTGTCTGGTAAAAAGCGATCGCTAATATACCGAGTAGACAAAGTAGCTGCTGCCACTAAAGCACTATCGGCAATTTTTACCCCATGGTGAACTTCATACCGTTCTTTAAGACCTCGTAGAATCGAGATAGTATCAGCTACACTAGGCTGGTCAACATAGACCTGCTGGAAGCGTCTTTCGAGTGCTGCATCTTTTTCAATGTACTTGCGGTACTCATCGAGAGTAGTAGCACCGATACAGCGCAATTCACCCCGTGATAACATTGGTTTGAGCAAATTTCCCGCATCCATTGCTCCTTGAGAAGCACCAGCACCGACAACGGTATGGATTTCATCAATGAACAGGATAATTTTGCCTTGGGAATCGGTCACTTCTTTTAGTACCGCTTTCAGGCGTTCTTCAAACTCTCCCCGAAACTTAGCCCCAGCAATCAATGCGCCCATATCCAGAGCAATCAATTGTCGGTCTTTGAGGGATTGAGGCACATCACCGGCTATAATCCGTTGTGCCAAGCCTTCAGCAATAGCAGTTTTCCCAACACCAGGTTCCCCCATCAGCACTGGGTTATTTTTAGTACGGCGCGAGAGAATTTGAATCGTGCGCCGAATTTCATCATCTCGCCCAATAACTGGGTCAAGCTTTCCCTCCCGCGCCGCCTCTGTCAGATCACGTCCATATTTTTCCAGTGCTTGGTATTTGCCCTCTGGATTTTGGTCGGTCACTTTCTGATTCCCTCGAATGTCAGCAATGGTAAGTTTAAGCCTATTTTCATCTAGTTTAAACTTCTGGAATAATGACTTACCAAAGCGGTCATCTTTCAGATAAGCCAGGATCAGATGCTCAATGGAGATATAATCGTCTTGGTATTCTTTACGATAGGACTCTGCTCGGTCTAGCAAGCTATTCATGCTGCGTCCTAGGTAAACGGAGTCGCTATTACCAGAAACCTGAGGTTGTTTTTTGATAAAAGATTCCGTTGCTTCCCTTACCCCTGGCACAGACACTTCCGCTTTGTTAAGAATACTGGTAGCGAGTCCATCTTGATCCAGCATCGCCTTCATCAAGTGTTCGGTTTCGATTTGTTGTTGGCGTGCGGCTTTAGCAACATCTTGGGTGTGTGCGATCGCTTCCCAGGCTTTTTCGGTAAACTGGTTAGGGTTACTTGGTTGCATCTCTAATCACTCTTTCCTCTAACTGTTCACAATTCTAAAAAAGCCAGTGCGATCCCATAGATCGGTCTTCACGTCTTCTTTTTGGGATATTGCCGTCCTCAAAGCCAGGTAAGCTGGTTTTCATTTAAATTCTATCGTTCTGACAGCAGGGGAGCAGGAGAGCAGGGGAGAGGGTTTGACGGTTTTTTTTCAAAGCGATGCAGAGGTGCGACCCGTGGCGAATTTAATTCTTAATGCGGAAAGCGCACCTAAGCGGTCTTGGGGGAAACCCCCACTCGCGCTTTGCATCAAGAGACTGAATAATAACCAATTTAAATGCGCAACAGCTTAATAACCCAAGTTGCTAGTTACAACATGCTGTTTCCAATGTGTAATAACAGATAAAAATCGATAATTGCTGCTATGAATTATAGATAGTTAATGGTTTTAATTTCGGCGTTGGTTAATCATTCCCTTAAGCAGGTAAACAAAATTAATTACACATTTTAAAAAAACTCAAAGCTTTACAATGTAATGGTTACAGAGTTTGGTAGTAAGCAATTAATTCTGTGTAGGTGCTTATTAAGCAAGGCCAAAAATTTAGGTGCCTTTGCCCTGGGTGCCCCCGTTATTGTATTATTATTTACAGCATATTGCTAAATTATTTTATTTGAGATGTTTCTACGTCATTATGTCTCCAAGACAATCCTTTTTCCCATTCTCTACGCTATCTACGTCAGCTGCTTCTACATATTTTCCGCTGTACAACTTCTCCTCTTAGTGTCTTTGTTACCGATTCTTACACTCCTGTCGCAACGTCAGATCAAGGAGAAGCAGCAAGAGCATACTCTCCACGTTGCTATTATTGGTACAGGGGTACGCGGCCTTTGCTCAGCGGTCTGGCTAAAGAGACAAGGTGTTGAGGTCACGATATTCGAATCAGGAGACGACATTGGGGGAACCTGGAGCACCTTCGCCTACGATAGTTCAACACTCCAAATGCCTTCCATCGCTTATACGTTTCACCACTCGAACCAGTGGCCGCAGCCCAGAGCTTCCGCAGGAGATATTGTAAAAAATCTGCGTCATATGTGTGAGAAGGAGGAGCTGACAAACCGAATCCGACTGGGTGACCGTGTCGAGTCTATCTTTCGTGACAAGAACCGGAAGTTCTCGATTAACCACCATGCCGGGGAGCAGTTCGATGGAGTCTTGATATGCACAGGTCATCTCTCTGAGCGGATGGACATGATGTCCCCAGGCATAGAAACATTTGCTGGAGAGGTTGTCTACCCTTATGAGTACGAACCATCGCAAATCCATAGGCCAGGTTCCAAGACCCTTATTGTTGGAGGGGGCGCATCTGCCATGGAGCACATTAAATATGCTTTGGATTCAGGTTGTCAGGCTATCTACTGGGCAGTGCGACGACCAAAGATCCTTCAGGTGGATGATGTAAAGAGAAGTTTACCACTCCAAGACTTGATCGAATTTTCGCCAATGTGGATGACTCTGATTCCACAGCTCATCCAGTGGATTGAGTGGCCTTTTCTATATCGGCCCATCTATGCTGCACACAATATGGACAATCTTTTCCCTTCGATTTGGGAACGACCGGCTATCCCGCAGTTCAACATTTATCAAGAAATTCAGCAAGGCCGAGTGGTGCCCATCCGTGGAAAGATCACAGGTCTGAGAAACCACACAGTAGAGATTACCACTGCCGAGGGGTGCCAGACTTTGGAGGCCGACACGATCGTGAGTTGTACAGGTTTTAGCTATAAAGTACCTTCTTTCTTTCAGGAAGAATACCAAGATGACGGAACGATGTTGCTTGCCGACTGTCCAGCAAATGTCACCTTTACAAGCTATGGATTGGGTAATTCCACGATGCATGCCAAGCTCTTGTACATGCACTTGGTTGACCCAAACACACGCCCCAAAGTAGAAGAGAACTGTGGTCCTAACCTTCTAGTCCCACGTAACTGCTGGCAAAAGGATAAGAAAAGACTCCTTCACCTCAGTTTCTACTTTGTGCGTTATCTAATCAGTCAGCGGTCTCGGTTCAAATGGCTGGTGTTCTTTCTGTCCCAGTCCTATCCATCTCTTAGCAAAGTGAGTTGTATCCCAAGGATTTCACGTCTGTGGGCTCCAGTGTTTGCCCCCTTTGGTCTATAAATAGCCGGGTTTAGTTGGATTAAGTACAATCAATCGACCCGCATTGTTTCTTGGCTTAATGTAGAGCTATTGCCACTCTAGAATACAGCAGTCGCTGAGGCCCCAGTTTTTGTGACAAAGCCCAAATTTTGGTTAATGAAGAAATCCTCTACATTCCCTTTAGTGCGAATTATCCCCATTATTCCATCCTCATAGGCAACTTCTGCAGGATAATTATGTAGGGCAAAGTTGGTGAGGCTGTAATTAAACCCATAGGACCCACAATTATAGATAACCAAACGATCGCCAATTGCGATCTCTTCTGGAACACTAACGTCCTCAACCAGAATATCTAAAGGTGCTGGCAACTTCCCTGCTAAAGTTGCTTTCTGGGTGTTATTACCATTTCTTCCCAAGACTTCCATATATTTATTAGCTGATTTCATGGACAGTCTTAAAAGTTGATGAACTCCTCCATCTAAAATGATAAATTTTTTACCCTGGGATTGCTTGATGTCAACAACCTCTGTAATATAACATCCTGATTCTCCAACTAAATAACGTCCGATTTCGACAATGCACTGATAGGGATAACGATTATTCCCAAAAAGCTGCTGCAATTCCTGACCAAAAGATTCAATATCAAATTCGTCATCAACAGGGTTGAATGGGATGCCAATTCCTCCTCCAAAGTCCAGCAGGGAGATGGGATAACCTTGATCATTGAGGCGGTTAGCAATGTTTATAGTATTGCTCCAGGAAGCTAGTAATTGCGTATAGTTTAGAACATTGCTTTCTGTAAAGATATGAATTCCTTTTAAGCTGAGATTGGGTAAGGAATCTATCGTTGCAATTCCTTCAGTAGCGCTTGCTTCATCTATGCCAAATTTGCTGGCGCTACTAGCAACTGTCTGAACTAGCGTAGAAGACTCTCCACCCTGCCCCTTACTGCTTCCAAAATTACTCCTTTGTTGCTGAACCTCACAACTTTGATCAGTTCTATATGACGGGTTGATACGGACCAGAACATTTTGCTTCTTACTATACCTCTCAGCCAAGTCATTCAGGCGCTGGGCTTCGTTGACTGACTCGAGGGCAATTAGACCAATCCCTGCCTCTAAAGAGGCAGCTAATTCTGCATTGGTTTTTCCTGGCCCTGTAAACACAAGCTGATCGGCTCGAAAGCCTGCTTTGAGTGCTGCCGTAAATTCCCCAACTGAACTGATATCTGCCCCGGCTGCCAATTGAGCTAATTTCTGGCAAATGGACAAACTGCTGTTGGCTTTGAGAGCATAGAAAATTCTAAAATTGCTAGGTAAGTGTTGCTGAAGTTTCGTGTATTGACGGCCAATTTTATCAAGATTGTATAGGTATAAAGGCGTCCCATATTGTTCTGCTGCAATTTGTATTTCCTGCTCAGATAAGAGAATCCGGCGCATATAATTCCCACAAACTAAAATTAACTGACTCTCATTATAAATAAACTCTGGTTCCAAGCAAGTTTGTGTGAGAGACGTAAAATCAAAGCAAGCATCGTAAGAGGTCAGAGGTTATGGCCAAGCGCAGGCAACGAGGCAAATGTACACTCTACAGATAGAAGGAGCAAAAGATGAGTAAGCAAGTCCTGGTGATTGTTCATGCAGCTAACACCAGTACTGGTAAGGTAGGGCAAGCATTGCAGCGACGTGGCTTCATGTTTGATCGTAGATGTCCCGTGGAGGGAGATACACTTCCCACCGACATGAGGGGCTACGCAGCCTGCATCATCTTCGGTGGTCCCCAGAGCGCGAATGATGACCACAACCCAGGGATTCACTCGGAGCTGGAATGGCTGGAGCGCAGTGTCCTTCCACAACAGACCCCAACGCTTGGAATCTGCCTTGGGGCTCAGCTATTAGCTCGTGTGATGGGTGGCAGGGTTGGCCCTCATCCAGATGGCCTAGTGGAGATCGGGTACTTTCAGATCCACCCATCTGAATATGGACAGACCTTCCTTGAAGAACCCCTCTGGGTCTACCAGTGGCATGCAGAAACCTTCGAAATACCTTGTTCTGCAGTGCATCTTGCATCCAGTGAGCGGTTCCCGAACCAGGCCTTTTGCTTTGGCAATTCTATTTACGGTCTTCAGTTCCATCCTGAGATGACCGATACCACTATTACGCGATGGTGCCGTTCCACAGCTGGTTCTCGGCAGCTCTCCCAACCTGGCACCCAGAAACTTACCGAGCAGCTTACTGGGTACCGGGCACATGCCCCAACATCCCATTGCTGGCTAGAGCGTTTTATTAACCACTTTCTAAATAACTCTAGTCACGGTTAACAGAGGAGGAAAGTGCTGATAGGAGACTGATTGTTTCCATAACTCATTACCAAGGGATTATCTCCATTTTATTCAATCCAACAAAGCCTCAGCATGATGGCTGATATGGTCTTTTATAAAGGTGGCGATAAAATAGTAACCATGGTTATAGCCGACCTGGAGACGGAAAGTCAGGGGCTGATCTGCTTTTTCACAAGC
>NZ_JAAHIE010000359.1:4577-7798 GCF_010671945.1 Moorena sp. SIO4E2 | reverse complement strand
TGATGAAGCTTTAGTGCGGGTGTTGCGTGCGGGGATATGCAACACTGACTTGGAACTAATCCGAGGCTATTACCCTTACAAAGGTATATTAGGTCATGAATTTGTTGGTGTTGTGGAAGATGGACCAAAGAATTTAGTCAACCAGCGGGTGGTGGGAGAAATTAATGCCGCCTGTGGTGAGTGTCGATTTTGTAGAAGTGGACAACCGACTCACTGCCAAAACCGTACTGTCTTAGGTATTGTTAACCGTAACGGAGCCTTTGCTGACTATCTGACCTTGCCGGTAAAAAACTTACATCCCTTACCCGATAATATTTCTACTGATGCCGCCACCTTTACTGAGCCTTTGGCTGCGGCTCTGGAAATTCAGGAACAAGTCAGGGTGCGTCCCGATCACCAGGTGTTAGTAGTGGGAGACGGTAAGCTGGGACAACTGGTGGCACAAACCCTAGCCCTAACGGGCTGCAATTTGCTAGTGATTGGCCGTCATCAAGAGAAATTGGCCAATTTAGAAGCCAGAGGAATAAAGGTAGGTTTTGCCGATGCCATCACTAACGGTCCTTTCGATATCTCAGTGGAGTGTACTGGCAACCCCGAAGGCTTTGCCCTTGCCCGGGGAGCCTTGCGCCCACGAGGTACCCTGGTATTAAAAAGTACCTACGCTGGCAACTTAACCTTTGATGCATCGTCTCTAGTAGTAGACGAAATTACCCTAATCGGTTCCCGTTGCGGTCCCTTTAAACCAGCCATCAATTTACTAGCACAAGATAAAGTAAATGTCAACTACCTAATCCAAAGTCATTACCCAATTGAGGAAGGGTTAACCGCCTTTAACCATGCCCAGCAGCGGGGAGTATTGAAAATTTTACTGACCATGGATCAGAACTCTTGAAAGATGAGCAATAGGTGATGGGATGTAAGCTATCAGCGGTCAGTGGTCAGCGGTCAGCGGTCAGCGGTCAGCGGTCAGCTATCAGCGTGTCGCGTATCAGCTTAAGGCTTAGGTTTGGGAGAAGCTGAACTAGGCCAATGGCTATAGCAGTCGCCAGGGCAGTTAGGACATGACAAAAGTCTCACACCCTTTGTAAGCGCAAGAGTTTTACTTCTGACTTCTGACTTCTGACTTCTGACTTCTGCTATAAAAGCTCAATGCTTACCATGGGATAGTGAATGCGATCGCACAAGCGCGGAAGCTGAGGCCGTAGGCCACGCTTTGCGAACGCTTCCGGAGCGTAGCGTGGCCTACGGTCAATCGCATTTCCAGGACAAAACCATACGCAACTGTTCCCTACTCCCTATTCCCTATTCCCTATTCCCTATTCCCTATTCCCTACTCCCTACTCCCTACTCCCTACTCCCTACTCCCGATTCCCGATTCCTTTATTAAACTATGACCTATCAACAACAATCCGAATTCGAGAAATCTCTTAATATCCGTGCGATGACCACTAAACAAATTTGGTCTTATGCTACTGGAATGTTAGCCATTTGTATGATTTTTGCCCCAGGCAGATATAAGTTAGCCATACCGATGATTGTGATCGGAGGCGCAGCAACTAGCACCGCTTTTGTGTGGCACTCTCATAACAAGTCCGATAAAACCCTTCTTCCTAATCAAGTACAACAGATGGAAGAACGCCTCGGTAACTTAGAAACTATTGTGGGACGGGATGATTTGGAAGTAAATTTGAAACTTAAACAGTTAGAAGAAAAGATATAAGCTGTCAGCCGTCAGCCGTCAGCCGTCAGCTGTCAGCTTAAAATAAACCTATTTGAAAATTTAAGATTGAGAGATTAATGAGAATTTAAAGTCTGGGTGAAAGCCTATCTAAGCATAAGCTGATAGCTGATAGCTTACCAAAAGCTATAGTATTTTCAGTTTAGAATATAGCATTATAATCGAGGATTGGATCAGGCTCGATTATAGTAGATAATTCTAGAGGATTTGGAAAGATATCACCTAATATAATAATGCTCAAAACGAAGACTTATGTAACTGCTACACTATCTACACTACTCCTAACACTAGTAATTGGATGTAATGGGGCGGATTCCCCTAAGGGTGTATCGCCATCTCCTGATCCAGAGTCTTCCAAGTCCTCAGAACCAGAGAATGCACTAAAGGTGATCCAAAAGCCTGATCAACCGCTAACCGTTGCGGCAACGAATCCTAATCCAGGAACCCAACAGAGTGTTGACCAATACCTAAAAGGATTATCCGCCAAAGGGATGACTAAGACCAATCAAGGGATATGGATGGAATCAGGAGATACCCTGTTAGCTAATCATCAAGGCACTATTCCCTTACCAGCAGCATCCCTTACCAAAGCAGCAACTACCCTAGCCGCTCTTTCTACCTTTGGTCCTGATCACCAATTCATTACCCAATTTAGCGCCACCGGACCGATTGAGAACGGGGTGCTACAGGGAGACCTAGTGGTTCAAGGGTCAGAAGACCCGTTTTTTGTGTGGGAAGAAGCCATAGCAGTAGGCAACCAGTTAAATCAGTTAGGAATCAAGCAAGTAACCGGTAATTTGGTGATTGTGGGTAAGTTTTATATGAATTTTGAGACCTTACCCCTCAAAGCTGGCACTCTGCTCAAGCAAGGCTTGAATGGTAAGAGTTGGCCACCAGCAGCAGAAACTCAGTATCAGACCTTACCCCCAGGTACCCCTAGACCGGAAATTGCGATCGCAGGCTCTGTGCAAGTGGTAGCTTCACCCCCTGACAATCTACAGCCCCTAGTGCGCCAGTATTCCTTTCCCCTGGCGGAACTGCTGAAGAAAATGAATCGCTACAGTAATAATAAAATGGCCGACATGCTAGCCAATACAGCTGGTGGTGCCAAAGTGGTAGCCCGCAAAGCAGCAGAAGCAGCGGGAGTACCCCAATCAGAAATTAGCTTAATCAATGGCTCTGGTTTAGGTGAAGAAAATCGCATGTCTCCTCGGGCTGTCACTGCTGTATTTCTCGCCATTGAGCGCTATCTTCAGCAATACAACATGACCGTTGCTGATGTATTTGCCATCGTAGGACAAGACAAAGGTATTTTAAATGAACGTCCATTGCCTAACTTAGCAGTAGTTAAATCCGGTAGTTTGAATTATGTTAGTACCTTAGCCGGAGCCTTACCAACTCAAACCTATGGCACTGTTTGGTTTGCTGTCATGAATTCAGGGGGAGACTATACCAAATACCGGACTCAGCAAGAGATGCTGCT
>NZ_JAAHIE010000359.1:0-3977 GCF_010671945.1 Moorena sp. SIO4E2 | reverse complement strand
TCCCTGCTGTATCCTGGTTTAGTGTTAACTAAAACTCTGATTAATAAAACTGAGAAACATAGATGGCAAACCCAACCGCAACCTTAGAAACCTCTTTAGGCACAATTACCGTGGAATTGTTCACCGATGTGATGCCAGAGACAGCCGGTAATTTCATTAAACTAGCCCAGTCTGGTTTCTACGATGGTCTTCATTTCCACCGGGTGATTAATGACTTTATGATTCAGTTTGGCTGTCCCCATAGCAAGGATCCCAATAGTCCTCGCGCGGGTACCGGCAATGGCCCTGATGGCTGCATCCAGGATGAGCACCCGGACAATGCCAAAATTTCCAATCAGCCAGGTACGTTATCTATGGCAAATACCGGTGCTCCCAATAGCGGTAGTTGTCAGTTTTTCATCAATACACGGGATAATTCCTATCTCGATTGGTTTTCTCCAGGCCCCTCGAAGCACCCGGTTTTTGGTAAAGTGACTGAAGGTATGGATGTGGTGAACAAGATTCAAACCACTCCTACTGCTCGGGGTGATCGTCCCAAAACCCCTGTTCAAATGGTGAAAGTGACCATTAACGAATAACCCCTTGTAGGGTGGGCAAAAAAAGTTTAGTTATGGGTGAGTATTCTAGATAATAGAACTTTGCCCACCCTACTTTAATTGGTATTTGTTTTACTGACCGCTGACCGCTGAAGGCTGACCACTGACCACTGAATGCTTACGTTTTCTGTTTCCCTAAGATATTCTTAATCAAGCAGAGTTGATATAATTTCACAGTATCACTAGAGGAGCAAATGCTTTACTCGTAGCGTCTACTGGGAATGTTCTAACTTAGGAAAGGGAAAACCCATGAACAGATTACCCTGGCTAGCAGCTACTGCAATCACTACAGCTTCCTGCCTTACCTTAGGCGCTATCAATCCAGCAGCAGCGAATACCTTTGGCAACATCGAAGTTAACTCAAACAATTTTATTGCAGTAGCTGCCCCTTTTGGTTACAACCAGTATCAATTACTAATCATCGAGCAGATTGCAAACTGGCAAGCGTGCTGGCGTGAACGTGGCAGTAACCCAGTTATTGTAGATCCTCTGCTGCTCGACTTTGACTTTACAGGAATTTGTGGGCGCAGTACAGACAGCAACGGCTATTCTATCCGCGTCGATAGTCAAGACTTCGGCCTAGACTATATGCTCAGAGTGGTTAAACGCAATGGAGAATTGGTATTAGTAGGGAGTCACCGCATTGACCGCAATGCCCCAGACATTGAGCTTGGCCGCACCAGAGGTTTGGCTAATGGCTTTCTCAAAATCTTTCTCGATCCCGGTTGGCGATTTACCAAACGTGTCTATCAAGGCAAACAACTAGGTCACATCTATCTTACCTATGGTGCGATCGCTAATACTGTAGCGCCACAGTGGACGAGTAGCCCTCAACCCTCACCACCTACTCCCAGCAGGGAATATATTTTTACCAAACCACAAGCCCAACCCAAGACTAGTGGTGAACGTTTTCCTGGCACTAGCCCTGAAATTCCACCACCTGCACCGGCAGAATCGTCAAATGATGGCATACCAGTGTTTGAGGGGTTCTAATTAATAGGAGATACTAAGTTGACTTGGTTTCGCCCCCCTAACCCCCAGGGCTGTTTCTTGGGTCGGACTAGAATTTCACGGGTAGGGAGATAGGGAGATAGGGAGATTTTTGCTAATATAGGGGTTTTTACCGTAACACAACCCTAATGAGATACACAGGATTGTATCTCTGTTCCCTGTTCCCTATTCCCTGTTCCCTTTGAGCAATTTAGGTATCCCAATCTAAATACTGAACAGCTTTCCATCACGCTGAAATCACTTCAAAATCAGAAATCGTCTCAATCCATACCCGTGCTCCACACTTGAGGGGATCATCTGGACGATACATCACCCGACAGGGGCCATTGACCTCCACCGTATGACCGTAAACATTTTTAGTGCCTCGCTTGACCGTAATCACAGGATTCCGGTCCCCCGTCTTGAGATTGTTGCGAATCACCCTCTGGTTAACATGAATCACTGTCTTAGTGTACTCTGTACGCTTTGACCAGTTCCGTTTTGGTCCGCGAGTGCCAGGGGTGACCACCGGCATACCATCAAACAAAGGAATCACCCAAGTTCTACCCACCTTATAAGCGCCTTTAACTCTGCCTTTGCCCAGAAGGTAACGGACGCGAGTGGCAGAAACACCAAGTAATTCAGCGGCTTGTGCGGTGGAAATCATCATAGGGAGTAAACCATTGCTTTTACGATATTATTACTTTAACACACTTGTTCTGAAAAGGCAAGGATATAGTAAAACTATTGCATTAGCATAATTTAAAGTCATAGGGTCAATTGGGATTAGTGAGATTAATGGGATTAGTGATATAAAAGGGTGCTAACAAAAACTATTGCATTACCGCAATTTAAAGGAGTAATAGGTTTAATGGGTTAAATAGGGTAATAAAGAAAAGAGGGTGCTCAAACAAACTATTGCATTGTCACAATCTCAAGCAATGGGGTCAACTGGGATTAGTGGGATTAGTGACGGTAGTGGGGTAAAATAGTTATCTAAGACTATTGGATTGTCGCAATTCAGTGCTAAGTGGCTCAGTGCTGAGGGTGAGAATAGTGCTAATAGCTGACAGCTGATAAGTAGCTGGACAAAAATGAACCTCGTAGCTGTATTAACTTGTGTAAAGTTACTAAAAGTCCATCTGTTCCCTGCTCCCTGCTCCCTGCTCCCTGTTGCCTGTTGCCTAAAACCAAAAAACTTGTACCTCACCTAATTTAAAACCGCTATATTGCGGTTCTCATAGTAATGAGAATTGCTATCAATAAATCAGGTACTGTGTAATCACTTACGTCCGATTACTTAAACTATAAATTATAAATTTAAAACTACCCATGGTTCCAACAATTACTGCAAAAGAGATTACCTTACGTCAATTAAGACACAGATTCCATCTAGAACGAACTGATGATGAAAATTTTTTCAGAGAATGGCAAGACGATTTACCAGAACTGACGGATTTTGAGAAGCAATTGCTAGGGCAAGTTAAAGAAGAGTATCTGTACTTATCCGAGTCTCCGTTATTGGAAGTGATCTTAAAAATGGTGATAATATCGCCATTACTGAGACTAGCAGGATTTGATCGTCATCCCTTTGAAATCACAGCAGAGAAAGAAGTTAAAATCACCTCCGAAGATGAGGGTATGATTGTTACTGGACGTATTGATATTCTGATTTTTAAACCAGAATTCTGGGTTACTGTAATTGAAGCAAAAGGAACAAAATATGCCTTAGCAGCTGGAATTCCTCAAGTCTTAGCGTATATGTTGGCTAATCCTAATCCAGAGCAACCTGTCCTGGGGTTTATCACCAATGGAAATGAGTTTAAATTCCTAAAGATGACAACTCAAAAGCCACCTAAATATGCTCAATCCTATACATTCGCTCTTGAGAACAAAGATGATTTTTACACTGTTATGAGGATCTTAAAACGTATTAACCAAACCATCCAAAATCCGTAGTCAGCTGTCAGCCGTCAGCTGTCAGCCGTCAGCCGTCAGCTGTCAGCTGTCAGCTTATTTTCTTCAAAAGCTGTTCGCACCTTCCTCTTTTATTCAAAAGCACCTCAAGTAGCTTGCCCATTAGCTGATAGCACCTCAAGTAGCACCATCTGTAGCGCATTACCTGATAACTGATAGCTATCAACATCTTGACGGGGTTGTCCAGGATAACTGATCTACTCGCGCCCCTCAGCAAAATGTCCAACTTTTCCTGGATGGTTTAGCTTACTGCTCAGAGGATATCTCCCAAGTTTTTTGATACTGAATTTTGCCCCCCTGACCCCCCAACTTTGGGGGGAACAAGAGTCAATTTGCTTCTAAAAGTCCCCCAGAATTGGGGGACCAACGGGGGCTTGGATGTAGCAAATGAGACTTCTCAGACAACCTCTCAGA
>NZ_JAAHIE010000358.1:0-7844 GCF_010671945.1 Moorena sp. SIO4E2 | reverse complement strand
GACTGGGCTTATGAAGCTTTGCGCTCTCTGGTAGAACGGTATGGCTGTATTGCTGGTTATCCTAACCGCACATTCCGTGGAAACCGGGCAACTACCCGTTATGAGTTTGCGGCTGGTTTGAATGCTTGCTTGAACCAGATTGAGCGGTTAATTGCAGCTAGCACCGCTGATTTTATTACCCGGGAAGACTTGGAAACCCTGCAACGGCTGATTCAAGAGTTTGAAGCAGAATTGGCTACCCTAGGGGCACGGGTGGATAACCTAGAAGGTCGGGTGGCTTTCCTAGAAGACCATCAGTTCTCTACCACCACCAAACTCAAAGGGGAAGTTATCTTTACCTTTGCTGGTGCATTTGGGGAAGAAATAGCTGATGATGATGTCAGGGGAGATGATGACGATGGCAATGACGATGATCAGGAGGGCATTGATGAAAACATTACCTTAAGTAACCGGGTACGTCTGATTTTCGATACCAGCTTCACTGGTAAAGACCGGTTGAGAACTCGTTTGCAGGCAGGGAACTTTACTAAGCTCAGTGGTGATGTCACTGGTACCGACATGGCTCGCTTGGGTCATGATGCGGATGGTGGCAACGATGTGGAAATTACTAAGTTGTACTACCGTTTCCCCATTGGTACAAAATTCACGGCTTATGTGGGCACCGCTGACCTTGACATAGATGACATTTTTGACCCGACCAACCCCTGGCTGGAAAGCAGTGGCAGTGGTGCGTTATCTCGGTTTACCCGTCGTAACCCCGTAACCTATCGCGGACCAGAGGGAGCTGGTGGCGGTTTCACCTATAAATTTAGTGATGCCCTGAGTCTATCACTGCTTTATCTAGCTGACGGGGATGATGCTCCAAGTCCTGCTCAGAAAGATGGACTTTTCAATGGTGCCTATAGCGCTGGTGCTCAACTGGGTATTTCACCCATTGATAACTTGGAGATATCTTTGACCTACGTCCGTAGCTACCAGCCAGGAGGCGATGTCAACCTTTCCGGTAGCACTGGGAGTAGCCTTGCCAAGGAGCCCTTCGGCGAGGAGGTGGCTACCTCTGCCAATCGCTTTGGAGCACAAGCCAGTTTTCGCCTGACCTCACAAATTCACATCGGCGGTTGGTTTGGTTATATTGATGCGATCGCTGAAGATGATTTTATTCACGAGAATGGTGAGATTGTTGAAGAGGGTGACAATGCTGACATTTTCACTTGGGCAGCCAACCTGTCTTTCATTGATTTAGGCAAAGAGGGAGCTGTGTTCAGTATTGCCGGGGGTGTGCCACCTAGGGCTACCGAAATTGATGGTACCGAAGACGAAGATGATGATATTTCCTACCTGATTGAGGCACAGTACAAATTCCCGATTACCAAGAACATCCTGATTACTCCAGGAGCCTACGTGATTTTCAATCCTAATCACGATGATGGCAATGATACGATTTGGGTTGGAGCCATCCGTACCACCTTTAAGTTCTAGGGTTTTAATTCTAGTTAAAAATTCTAAGTAAAAATTATAGGTTTTGCTATCAGCTATCTGCTGTCAGTTATCAGCAGATAGCTGATTTGTTTAGTAGAAGTCATTTGTCAGAAGTCATTTGTCAGAAGTCATTTGTCAGAAGTCATTTGTCAGAAGTCAAACTCTTGCGCTTACAAAGGGTGTGAGACTTTTGTCATTTCCTATAAGTTCTAGGGTTTTAATTTTATTTAAAAATTCTAGAGTGCCCTGGGGACTACTATATCATAAGTGACTAAAATCGAGGATGAGTATCTTTCTCGAATAATCACACAATAAATGATATCCTAATCCAGAGTTGTCCTATAACTAACTAACGAATTTTCGTGGTTGTAGGAAAAAGATGCGGACTCAGTTGAGTCCAATAGTGTTGTCTACTAGGTGTGAGGTTGATTGAGAAAGGATGTCAACAAGTTTTTGGAATACTATCAAATATAGTCCCGCTTTGCTAGGGGCTTCATTACTGGTAGCTAACAACGCCTATGGTGCTCCCAAGCTTGAGGCATCTTCTACTGAAACCCTTCCGGCTCCACAACAGCTAACGGTTGCCCAGGCTAAGGGTGAGTCTAAGGGTGAGTCTAACTCAGAAATTCTACAACAAATCAATATCTACAACAGCAACAGTACTGATGTAGATGCCCTAGAGCAGGTGACCAGTGTTTCCCAACTGCGGGACGTATCTCCTGGTGACTGGGCTTATGAAGCTTTGCGCTCTCTGGTAGAACGGTATGGTTGTATTGCTGGTTATCCTAACCGCACATTCCGTGGAAATCGGGCAACTACTCGTTATGAGTTTGCGGCTGGTTTGAATGCTTGCTTGAACCAAATTGAGCGGTTAATTGCAGCTAGCACCGCTGACTTTATTACCAGGGAAGACCTGGAAACCCTGCAACGGCTGATTCAAGAATTTGAAGCAGAATTGGCTACCCTAGGGGCACGGGTGGATAACTTAGAAGGTCGGGTGGCTTTCCTAGAAGACCATCAGTTCTCTACCACCACCAAACTCCAAGGGGAGGTGATCTTTACCTTCGCTGGTGCCTTTGGGGAAGAACAAGCTGATGGTAGTGGAGATGACATTGATCAAAACATTACCTTAAGCAACCGGGTACGTTTGAACTTAAATACCAGCTTCACCGGGAAAGACCGGTTGAGAATTCGTTTGGAGGCAGGAAACTTTACTCAACTCAGTGATGTGACTGGTACCGACATGGCTCGCTTGGGTCATGATGCGGATAGTGGCAACGATGTGGAAATTCCTGACGTGTTCTACCGTTTCCCCATTGGTACAAAATTCACGGCTTATGTGGGAACATCTGGCCTTGCCTTGGATGACGTTTTTGACCCGACCAACCCGTTCCTGGAAAGCAGTGGCGTTGGTGCGTTATCCCGGTTTAATCGCCGCAACCCCGTAACCCATCGCGGACCAGAAGGAGCTGGTGGCGGTTTCACCTATCAATTTAGTGATGCCATCAATCTATCACTGCTTTATCTAGCTGATGATGGCGATGCTCCTAGTCCTGCTCAGGGAGATGGATTGTTCAATGGTGCCTATAGCGCTGGTGCTCAACTGGGTATTTCCCCGATTGATAACTTGGATTTATCTTTGACCTACGTCCGTAGCTACCAGCCAGGAGAAGATGTTAATCTTTCCGGTAGCACTGGTAGTGACCTAGCCAAGCGCCCCTTTGGCGAGACGGCTACCTCTGCTAATCGCTTAGGAGCACAAGCCAGTCTTCGCCTGACCGAACAAATTCACATCGGCGGTTGGTTTGGTTACATTGATGCGATCGCAGAAGATGATAATGGTGCGGTGTCTGAAGGTGACAATGCTGAAATCTTAACTTGGTCAGCTAACCTGTCTTTCGTGGATTTTGGCAAAGAGGGAGCTGTGCTGAGTTTTGCTGGAGGTGTGCCACCTAGGGCTACCGAAATTGATGGTAGTGATGAGGAAGATGATGATACTTCTTACCTAATTGAAGCACAGTACAAATTCCCCATCACCAACAACATCATGATTACTCCAGGAGCCTACGTGATTTTCAATCCTAATCACGATGATGACAATGATACGATTTGGGTTGGAGCGATTCGTACCACCTTTAGATTCTAGGGAAACATTCTAGGTGTTGCTATCAGCTATTAGCTGTCAGTTATCAGTAGATATTGTGTAGGGTGCGTTAGGGACCTGCTAGCCATCATTTTCACGGTCGTCAGGGTTGGGATAGCTTGTCCCGTAACGCACCACTAGCTCTAAAAGCCATGTTGCTTTAGTAACAAAAACCCTGACTTCTTTTCGAGGTCGGGGTTTTTCTGCTTCGGTATCAAAATGCTAAAATTTACCCAAGATTCAGGTAATAGGTGCTCTCTATGAATGTTATTAAAATAGGGTCATTTCTATCACTGGGCATTATATTCGCACTAACCGGCAATGGGGTTAATGCCCTGCCTGGTCAGAGAACTGATCAAGTTGCTGCATGGATTAACGGTCACCCCACTCTACGACCTGGTATTGGAGATGGATTACTAGTGCGCAAGAGTGATACGGCTGGGGAACGATTTACCTTTCAAGCCACGGTCTTGCCTCCTGGTACCATCTCTTATCCAAAAGACCGGAGTACAATTCGCAGTGAACGCATTGCTATCCATGACCAAGTTAATGGGGTAACCCTCGAACGCCTGGAGGAATCCCTGCGCACTGTCTATGGTCCAAAGATTTATCGAGATTACAATAGCGCTCAGTTTGTATATACCTATCCCTCTCGAGAAATCTTAGAGTTATCACGGCGACAAAACCTACCACTGTGGTCAGCTGAACAGGGTCAACTCTTGTTAGGAGAACAATACGGCTATTGGATAGAAATAACTCAAAATGATACCGGCAAGGCTTTCATTGGGCAACTTACGGTTTTCCTGAAAGAGGATTTAGGCAAACTAGAAACAGAATTACGGGCACGGTAGGTGAGTATTAATAAGAAGGGAGTCGGGAGTCGGGAATCGGAACCCACCCCTAACCCCTCCCAGGAGGGGAACGGGAATCGGGAATCGGGAGTTTGGGAAGCATTATTACTATAAGAACCCCATCTTATATATAATTATTTGGCATTTCTTGATTCAGCAACATCCGATCTTTACCTATAACCGCATCAAGCTTAGGGGCGCGAGCAACACCTGTAGGCAAAAAGCGAACTATTAGCGATCGCGTCCGCTAGAGCGCCCTAGTTAGTAAGATATGGGATTAAGAACGATCATTTTTTGCTTGAGATCCGGAAATAACCCAGTACAACGGTTTATTTATAACTAGAACTTTCTGAAGTTGGATTAAATAATTCCCACAATCCAACAAACCCGACAAAAAAAGTATAAATGCCATAATTTATAGGATTTTTATCACAACTGTTAGCTTTAAAAGCAGCGATTACACCTTCAATAAAATGGGAGATTAGAGCAATACTTCCTAGGCACAATGCAGCATAGAGGTTACTTGGTAGAGAGCCATGGGTTAACTGTAAATAAATATACCAAATTTCTAGACCTAAAGCGCAAGTAATTAAAATAGTAGATGTTATTTTAATTAGATAAAATAATTGATTTTTCATTATTAACTGTAACTAAAAGTAGCTATAGTCTGGAGATCGGGAAATCGGGAATTCCCATCTCCCCACACTTCCCTGTAAAAAAAATACCAATTAAAGTAAGGTGGGCAAAGTTCCATTATCTAAAATACTCAAAACAACCAAACTGCTTTTGCCCACCCTACAAGCTCTAGTGCTGCTAAAAAAAATTAGTACTAATAACGGCGTGGCACCAAGTTCAGCAAAACATCAGCAATAGCCTGGGAAATTGGTAAGCCAGGGCAAAGCTCAAGCCAGAAGAATTCTCCCACTGGATTCACCTCAAGAAATACATGGCGACCATCGGGAGTTAGAATAATATCAATCGCGCCATAGTTCAACCCAAAGTAATCCATTAGCTTCAGCAACTTTTCTTCCAGATCCTGGGGCAGCTGATAGGGCTGCCAAGCGTTTAGGGAATCAACGCCCCGTCGCCGCCAGTCATAACGAGCACCTGGAAACTGTTGAGAGTCTATCGAAGCAGTGAACACTTGCTTTCCGACAATTTTCGTTCGTAACTCTAGTGCCTTAGGCAGATGTTCCTGAAAGGTCATTGGACAGAACCTTAGTCCATCCAAGTTGTCCAAATCCTCCGGTTTGACCGGATTGGTAAACACTACCTGCTCCTGTCCCTGCTGATCATAGATGGCAAAGGATGAAAGCATCTTGGTGATTATACCTGACTCACATTCTTTGGCAAATTCCACCACTGCTGCGGGATTATTGGTGGTGAGGTTAAGAGGAGTATCTATCCCGAGTTCCCGTGCTACTTTTAGCTGTAACTGCTTATTTTTGGCTTGCTCAACCACAGGGACCCGATCCAAGTGGAAGCCATCGATACTGGCAATCATACCTTGGATAGTTACACGAGATTCTTGTACAGAGGCTTGCCGCATTTGCGGATCCATGGTGCTGGGAATTCTTGCCCCCATGGCAATGCGCCGATACCAAACTGCTGAGACCTCCTGCAAATCTAGCTTTTCTTCCTCAGACTTCAGGATTAGTCTTTCTGTATTCTTACCGTCTCTATTCTTACCGTAATAGACATCTAACTGGACTTCCGTGGGAAATCGGTCAGTATCAAACCGAAAGGCTTTCCCCCCTTTTTCTTCAATGGCTTTTACCACTAGGGGAATGCTTTGGTTGTCTTGGCTATGGGTAATAATTAAAACTGTCATTGTTAATAGGAATCGGGAATCGGGAATCGGGAATCGGGAATCGGGAGTAGGGAGTAGGGAGTAGGGAGTAGGGAGAATAAACTTGTTAAGTATCAATCAAAAAGTAAAAATAACAAATTATCAAAGTTAATTATTATGAATAATTAATACCCGAAAATCACAAAATATAGCAGAAGTCAGAAGTCAGAAGTCAGAAGTCAAACTCTTGCGCTTCTTGATGCAGTCGCTCATGGGGGAAACCCCCAAGACCGCGCTGCATCGCTTACTTAGGTTTGAGACTTTTGTCATGTCCTAACTGCTCTGGCGACTGCTATATTTGCATAAACACCTATTTTTTTTTAAAAAAATTTTATATAAAACATAAATAAATCATAGTTGATATTATTTTTTAATTTATCGGGTTGATTGCACTTATGCTGTACAGTTTTTATTAAAAAAATCATTAATAATGAGAGATATTATTGCCTTAAAAATATCTTTATTATTGCCTATTGCCTGTTGCCTGTTGCCTGTTGCCTTAATTGGCAACCTCAGACAACAAGGCATCTGCGATCGCATCAGAAATGGGGTAACCTAAATCTCGCTCTAGCATGCCCCATTCGCCAGTGGGGTTAACTTCTAGGAAGACATACTCACCGTCTGGGGTTACAATCATATCAATAGCGCCATAGGTTAGTCCCAACCTTGCCATCAAAGCATTCAGGCCATGGGCAACCTGACTGGGCAATTGATCAGGTTCCCAAGCACAGTCCTCTGGTTTAGCAGACCGCCAATCCATTGTTGTTGCAGAATACCGAGAAGCATCGAGAGCCCCTACAAATAGATTTCCCGCCACGAATGTTATTCGCAACTCCCGCTGTTTAGGAATCTCCTCTTGGAAGACCATGGGGCTATAGCGCAACATTTCTGCCTCTTGGAGGTCTTCTTCTTTGACAACGCTGGTATATAGGAAAAAAGAAGAGGCTTCCATACTATAGGAAAGAGGAGTAAGCAACTTAGCCACCATCTTTGCTCCAACCTCAGCAAAAAAACCCCGCATCCGATCTGGATTATTCGTGACCAGAGTGCGGGGAACGAGCAGACCAACTTCATTGGCAATTCTGAGTTGACGTGGTTTGTTTTCTGCCTCTCGGATTCGTTCTAACCTATCTACCCAACGAGCATGGTTGAGATGATCTAAGAAACCATTAATGGTTGCTAATGATTCCCTAACGCAAGCGTCTTGGAATTGGGGAGCTAAGTCTGGACTGACTCGTGGATGCCAGAGTCGGCGCATCCAAACCCCTTGCACGTCTTCGGTTTTAATCGACTGTCCACTATAGTCTAACTGGTAACTAAGCCCCTCGCTACTGATCCCGGCTGCTAGTTGCACCTTACTGGGAAATTGATCCGTATCGAAGCGAAAGGGTTTAGCCGATACTTTTTGGCTACTAAAGTCTACCAAAGCAGACCTTAGCTCACCAATGCAAGCTGATTACTCAGCCAGGGTGTATCTACCAAAGCTCTTAGGAATATCCCGCGAGCGCCATTGATGTCGCGT
>NZ_JAAHIE010000357.1:0-7854 GCF_010671945.1 Moorena sp. SIO4E2 | reverse complement strand
TGCTAATCTTTATGGAGGGTTAGATAGGAATAGTTCACGTCTAGTACCACGTACTATACAAAGATTGCAAAACGGTCTACCTCCTGAATTACGTTTAACCAATAATGGTCAGGAATATACACGGGATTTTATTCATATATCAGATGCTATTGAAGGGATTATCATGGTAGCCAAAGCTTCATTAGAGTCAAATTCCAATATTATCGGTGAAATTTTTAATATTAGTAGTGGTAAGGAGTATAGGATAAGAGATATCATAGATATTATTATTAGTATTTTCCAACCAGGAGTGAAATATGTGGAGGTTAAAGGAGGAGTAAACTATTCAGAGATTGTCAATCAGTGCGCTAGTAATAATAAGATGAAACAGGTGTTAGGATGGGAGCCTAAAATTTCTTTAAAAGATGGGTTAATAATGATTAGAGATGAGTATGGTAAAGAGTAAATCCTTGCTGGGGGGCGACATGCAATCTGAAATCCATACTGGCTAATAATTTCAGCCCATAAGGTATAAAAAGATATATGCTGTTTTGGGTAGACCTTGGACTATGTTATAAGGCTCCGGATCTTCATGACAATGAAAGGAGGGTCAATTGGCGACTGTATCGAGTATGAGCTCATTGGCATCAAAGCTTTATATAGTAAGCTTTTGAGAGCTCATGTCGCCCCTGAAGCGACTCAACACACTTAAACGTTTATTCTTAGGTTACAAAATTTCCTAACTGACCAAGTTATGTCAACAATAATTAAAGCAGTGTATGAAAAATTTGAGAGTAATCCCTGATGTCTAGTACAACATTTGGACTCCACGGTAAGCTTTATGAGTACTTTCACTCAGTTTCTTTGCGAGAAGCGGAAATTTTGACTCAACTCAGACAAGAAACCGCACAACATCCTATGGGTGTAATGCAGATTGCCCCAGAACAGGGGCAGTTTATGGCACTACTGATACAGCTAATGGAGGCAAAGAAAACTCTGGATATAGGAGTATTTACAGGGTATAGTTCTCTAGTAGTAGCATTAGCATTACCACCAGATGGTAAAGTAGTCGCTTGCGATACTAGTGAAGAGTATACTGCGATCGCTCGTCGCTACTGGCAAATGGCAGGAGTGGCTGAAAAAATTGATCTCCACATTGCACCAGCATTGGAAACTCTAGACAGTTTACTAGCAGACTTTCAAGGTGGTACATTTGATTTTGCCTTCATTGATGCTGATAAAGCTAACTATGATAGCTACTATGAGCGTTCCCTTGAATTAGTTCGCCCAGGTGGACTAATTTTAATCGATAATGTGCTCTGGTTAGGTAAGGTAGCAGATCCGGAAATAACAGATAATAGAACCGAGTCTATTCGTGCTCTTAATCAGAAAATCCAACAAGATCAAAGAGTAACTATTAGTCTGGTACCGATCGCTGACGGCTTAACCCTAGCGCTGAAACGTCCTTAGAGAACCAGGGTAAGGGCAAGAATAAATCAGGAGGCATTATTATCAACAATATTGATAAAACAGTGCGATAGTCCTGAGAATCAAGGCTTAACATGGTCATCATCCTTGCCCTATATCACATTTTGGCTCAATTTTTATTGCGCTTACCCTGCGGGGCTTATACTCAGATCTTGCACCTCATCAGAAAAAAATCAAAACCTTGCTGATGTAACCAGGGTATAAGTGTATCAAAATGATTCAAAAGACCAATAAAACAAACATGAGGAAAAAGTAAAATAAGTGCCTGTTGGGCACAATAAAACCAATCTAACTTATCCATGACTCCTAAATGTAAATAAACCCAATAAGCCAATAAATAAGAAATCAAAGATAAAATCAACCAACGATAAACACCCAACAAAGTCTTTTGTCCAAAACGATGTAAACTAAAACGATGTTTAACCGTCTTAAAAAATCCCTCAATTTGCCATCTACGCCTTCCCCAACGAGCAATTGTTTTTCCTTTCATCGCCTTAGTTGAAATCACAAAACCTTGGACTCTCTTACCATCTCGTTTCAGCCAAACCCATGATAAAAATACGGGAAAATCTAAACCTTTGAGGTAAACTTGTTGGCCACGAGTTTTAATTTGTGACACCTTACGACCATGGCCAAAAGGCCACGCTACGCGAACAGCCAAAGTACGACTTTTGCTAATACCTAAAATAGTAGAATGGGATTGATTACGCACTTGATTAATAAATTTTATCGTGCTAAAAGCCGTATCACCTAATACATATACCTGAAAATTTCTGGTGAGTACTTTGGGTAAGTTGTTCAATAATTTCTGTGCTAATTGTGATGGAGAGGGAGTGCCCTTACCTCGATAAATCCTGAAACTCCATTCGCGTAGCGTGGCCGAAAGGCCAGGAATACGCCAGGGACCTAGTACTAAATACATAATCACAATGTGTAAACCTTTTTTGTGGTTATAAATTCGCACTAAATTTCCTAGGTTTGGAAACTTGCCTACCAATTCTTTGGTAGTTAAATCCACCATTACTTGTAAAATCGGTTTTCGTCCTCTGGTTCGATGAGAAAGAATCAAATTCACTATTAAAGAGCGAACTGTACGAATTACAGCACGGGTTGGCCATTGATAGCGATGCAGCGCGGTCTTGGGGAGGCAGCGCGGTCTTGGGGGTCTCCCCCATGAGCGACTGCCGTGGTTTCCCCCATGAGCGACTGCATCAAGACAATAATTGAAGAAACGACTAAGGGCACTTTCCGATTTAGTTTGACAATGATGAGGAACACTATTACCTTGACCACACAGAAACAAACCCAAAATCGATTCGAGAGTTTCTTGTTGATAAATGGTTGGCATTAGTTGTTTCAAGGTTGAGATTAATTGTTCTGCTTGGGATAGAATCTGATTGGTGGTCATCGTGCTCCATTTTAACCATAAAAATATGTTACCAAGTTCCTGAACTTTTTACAAGTTTTTTCGGCAATTATACCAAATTGAATTTAGATTTTAACTACAACTTTTAAACAAAATCAAGTTATTGTTATTGCTATTATCATCATAAAAAAACCTGATCATCTGCTCGAATGAATTAGGTTAAGTAGAGATTTTTTTTGAGTATTGCTAAAAGCTCTACTCTTGAGACAGAAAACCTGGTCTAATCCTTTCATCACAACCACTTCAGCCGTTTCTGTTCACGCCCACTTTTTTTTGGTGCAAGATCTGAGTTATAGCTCCCCAAACCCCTCCTCAGCTAACGCATCCGACAAGATCGAATGATCGCACTGTTGGAGTTTCCCCTGATCGCGAACGGCATCATCTTCAGAGCAACTCCAAACAGCGAAATAACGAGCGAGAGTTAGCCACCTAATTTATTAGGTGGGCGTGGTTAGAAGTTACCGCAAGAATAAGGCAGCCTTTATGGTTGGTCGGTTATGGGAAAAAGGTTAAAACTTTGAGGCGCGACCCATGGCGAATTTAATTCGCCTATGGAAAGCGCGCCTCCATGATTAAGGCTGCCTTATTCTAAGGTTTCGTCTCCGGAGCGTGCCGGGATTAATCCCGGCATTCGCATATATCAAGGAAGTCGTTCATTTCTTCCTAAGTACTCTATGTATTCGGAAAGACTAAGGCCATTCGATTCTGCCATCCTTTTCAAGTTATCCCAGGCGACCTTTGTTGCTTTGACGCTGTAAGTCTTTTTTCGCTCACCGTGTATACTGGGTCGGCCTACTTTATTTTTGAATTGTTCTGGCATATTGTTGACAATTTAATTGTAGTAGTATACAATTAAATTAACACAGCAAAAAGGTCGATGCAAAATGTACGGTTGTCAACAACACCTAATAACCACAAACGCTGATAATAAAGCGATAATAGAGTTTATTTCTTCAGAGGCAAACAAGCTAACAAATTGCGGAATATATTATTGTCGTCAGGTATTGTTTAAGGCCGGGAAATATCTCACTAATGCCGACCTGGACAAAATAATGAAGACGAATGTCCACTTCAAAGCAATGAGATCAGCCTGCGCCCAGCAAACCTTGCATGGGGTGATCGAATCCTTCAAATCTTACAAGGCTCTAAGTAAACTGTACAAAAAAGGACAACTGGCAAACAAACCTAGGGTTCCTAAATACCGGAAAAAAGGAGGGATGACTGTAGTCAGTTATCCGGCTCGGTGGGTAAAGCTAATAAAAGGTCAACTCAAATTCACTTTAGGAAAGCAGATTAAAGCTTGGTTTGGGATAGACCATTTCTTTCTTCCGATGCCTTCCAACCTTGATCACAAATCCATCAAAGAGTATCGCTTTGTTCCAAGGAATGGATGTTTTTATCTAGAGTTTGTCTATGAACGACCAACTCCTGAAGCAGTAAAGCAGACAGGAAATGTACTGGGAATAGATCCGGGACTCAATAACTGGTTAACCTGCGTAGCAAACACTGGGAAATCTTTCATCATAGATGGGAGAAGCATTAAGTCTCAAAATCAGTGGTACAACAAACAGGTAGCTGGGATCAAAAAGGGGAAAACTCAGGATTACTGGGACGACCACCTTGCTAAGTTAACTGAAAAGCGCAACCGACAAATGCGCGATAAAGTAAACAAGGCCGCTAGGTTCGTAATAAATTGGTGTCTGAGGAACCAAGTCAGTACAGTAGTGTTTGGCTGGAACAAAAGGAGCAAGGATAGCATTAATATTGGGAAAAAGAACAATCAGCAATTTGTTCAAATCCCTACAGCTAAACTGAAGAAACGAATAGAACAGCTGTGCGTCGAATACGGCATCAAGTTCATTGAAACCGAAGAAAGCTACACCAGCAAAGCTAGCTTTTTAGACCGTGATTTTTTGCCTACACTTGGTGAAAAACCCAAGGGGTGGAAGGAAAGCGGAAAGCGAGTAAGGCGTGGGCAATACCTGTCTGGAAAAGGTGAATTGATTAACGCCGATTGCAATGGAGCCTGTAATATTTTGCGCAAAGTAGAGACACAGCTAGGGAAAACCCTAGCCGAGGTCTGTAGGGCAGTTTTGAACCTGCCACAACGATACAATCTAAGCTCTCTATCTAGATCGTATCGTGAAGCATCGCTTCGCGTGGTTTTAACCCGCGAAGCGATATCTGCTTAGAATCCACGCGGTTTCAACCCGTGGAGAGTTCAAGTAATTAACCTTTCAAGCGGGACAAAATGTTGTTAGCCGCCCGTGCAAGCCGACCACCGGAGGTCAAATCGTTGGCCAACCGGGCAATGTGCATATCCAGAAATTGTTCGCAATCGTTCCAGATATAAGGACGTTCAAAACTTGGCGGCCTGCCTACCACTTCCCGCACGGCTTCGTACAGAGGAACCGTCTCCGGGGACAAACACTCCCGCGCGTCGTAATGACCGGCTACTATGGACGTTCGCAGGTCAACGGCTTGCACCCCAAACATCAAGGAAACAGCCATATATTGCTCGAAAAGTTCCAGGGATTGCCGGGTTAAATTGGTCGAGCCAAACCCTTGACTGTTGATATTTTGATTGAATTGTTCTGCATGAGTCGGGAAGCGATCGACCAGGGAATTTCCATAAAACGTCAACAGGGGCATAATCGAGTTACCAGTAATTTGCAGCGCTTTGAGGCCCATATTGACAAGATTTGCAGAATTGCCCACCAAAGAAGGGGAAAGTCCATTACTAAATTCCGGTGCTACTACCAAGGCAATTTGCGCGTCCAGATGCTTAGCCGTCAAACCCAGAACATGGCGCAAGCGATCCATTGCCATGCCCACGTACTGACCCAGGAAGTTCCCGCCGTGATAGCTGGTATGACCCTCTGTGTCAATTAAAGGATTGTCCGTAACCGAATTAATTTCGACTTCGATTTGCTCGGTAATTTCTTTCAAGCCATCGACGATTGGTCCGAGGTACTGGGGCAAGCAGCGCAGGGAATAGCGGTCTTGGATCGGGGCATTGCCCTGGTGGGAGGCCCCGCCAGACAACTCGTCCCGGATCAAACTGGAGCCCGAAAGCAATTGTAGCATTTCCGCTGCCGCCCAAATCTGACCCTTGTGGGGCTTAAGGGCGTGAATAAACGGATGAAACGACTGATTTGTACCCCCTAACCCTTGAATCAGCAGGGCATGGGTTCCCATTGCCAGGGCTAGCAATACTTGGGCCTCGCTAACACACAGAGCCGCCATGCCTGTCATCACGGAGGTTCCGTTTACCATTGCCAGTCCTTCTTTCGGCTCCAGGCTCAACCGAGGCAAGTTCAGCCGCTTGAGGGCTTCAACCGAAGACATCTCCTCGCCGTTGAAGTCCACTTTGAAAGCAGGATCCACACCGACTAAGGCTCCGGTAATGTCCGTCAAGGGGGTGATATCGCCGCTGGCTCCAATTGAACCCAATTCGTAGACGTAGGGCGTCACGCCAGCATTGAGAAAGATTTGCATGCGTTCGATCAGTTCCCGGCGGATGCCAGATGCTCCATGCAAATGAGAGTTAATCCGCAACAGCATCGCCGCCCGGACAGCCTCAGAGGGTAAGCGCTTTCCGGCTCCGGCTTTGTGATACCATAGAATATTGTTTTGCAACTCAGTAGCCTTTTCGGGGGAAATTACAGTATTTGCCATTCCCCCGAAGCCAGTGGTCACCCCATAAATGGGCTCGTTGGCAGCCAGCGCCTCGCTGATATAGTCAACCGAGGCTTGCACGCCCTGCCAAATCTTGGGATTTTGGCTCAGGTGCGTCTGCGCTCCATAACGGGCCACGCTGACCACGTCTTCGATCGAGAGGTGCCGAGCCCCTAAAGTAACACTGCGATCGCTATTCGATTCAAAAATTCCCCATTTCATAACGGTCGCTTCACAGAACGAAATAATTATCAAGATGCACTCTGGGGACTCTCTACAAAAGCATCTGCTGGTAAGGACGTTCCGCTGTCCAATGTATATCAGAAGATTGATAAACCCTGACCCCTGATAACCCAGCCTCTAAAACCATCTGGTTGACCTCGTCGAGAGTCAAAGCAGCATGGAGAGAATCCCGAAATAACTGGGTCTGATACTGATTGTACTCCCCTGAGATCCTAGCAACCAAAGCATCCATTGTCGCCACATCAGCGGGGCGGATTAAATCCCGCAGCAAAATGCCGCCCCCTGGTTTTAGCAGTCGCTTTACTTCCCGGAAAAATGGCAGGGGATCTGGTAGGTGATGGACGATGCTATTGGAAATTACCATGTCAAACATACTATCTCGATAAGGCATCTGCTTGCCATCAACCCGTTCCAGTTTAATCTGTTCTTGCAACCCGGCATCCTCTACATTCTGTGCGCCTACTTTGAGCATATTTTCCGAGAGGTCGATCGCCCATATCTGCCACTGAGGCCGCATCTGGGCAATTATAATCGGAATGCGGCTTGTTCCGGTGCCCACATCCAGGACTAAACCCGCTTGGGGTCCTAATTCTAGCGCAAGTTGGGCAAAAGCTGTGTTTACCTCAGTGAAGTCCATCGAGTCGTACTCAACGGCATCTTCCCAAGTATCCATTACTTCTGGTTCGAGCACTCTTGAGATCGTCATTTGTTTAAATGCTTATATACCAAGCCTTGGAGCTTTTTCAACTACCCTTATTTCAGTGCCATTCTACCCAACATTCATATCTGTCTTGATGTAAGTATTCAGTTCTCAGCTATCAGCTATCAGCTCTCAGCTCTCAGCTCTCAGCTCTCAGCTCTCAGCTCTCAGCTCTCAGCTCTCAGCTCATGCGCTACGCGCACGCTACGCGAACAGCTTTTGAATAAGCGATGCAGCGCCTTCACGCGGGGGTTTCCCCCATGAGCGACTGCATCAAGACAACAAGTAAGCATTGGAATAATGTTGAGTGAAGTCCCAGGGTCGTTCGCGTAGCGTGGCC
>NZ_JAAHIE010000356.1:0-7873 GCF_010671945.1 Moorena sp. SIO4E2 | reverse complement strand
AAATGCCATTATCTAGCCTCCTGTATGAGGATATACCACTAGACCGGTGAACTATTTAAAAGTAAGGTTTGCTGGTGCGATCGCATGATCAATACATTCGATCTAGCATATAATCTTACCAGAAAAGGTTCCTATTTCTTTTAAAATCTCATGGCAAAGGATCGTTTCCACAATGCAGTGAGAACTGCCCTAGAAAAAGAGAACTGGGTAATTACTGCCGATCCTTATCAGTTGAGTGTTGGAGAAGTGGATTTTGAAATTGATCTTGCTGAAGAGCTAATCGCTGCGGAACGAGCAGGAGAAAAAATTGCTGTGGAAATCAAAAGCTTTATTGGTCGATCCCTTGTCTCCGATTTTCATACTGCCCTTGGGCAATGCATCAACTATCAATTTGCCCTAAATGAAGTTGATTCTCAACGTAATCTTTACCTTGCTATTCCTGAAACAATTTACCAATCTTTCTTCCAGCGACGCTTTGTACGATCAGTAATTGATAAGACTCAAATCAACTTACTTATCTATGACCAAACTCACGAGGTTATTCGGCAATGGGTGTAGAAGAATCTGTAGAACAATATCGTCAGTGGATTCAGGAATTACTGCTAGAACGAGCCAATCGTAAGCCCACCTTCCCATAAATCGAAGCCCAGGCGGTTTTGGACACAGAACGAGATCATTATCTGTTGCTGCACACTGGCTGGAAGGATAACCGTCGCACCCACGGATGTAGCCTCCACTTAGATATCAAAAATGGTAAAATCTGGATTGAGCATGATGGCACCGAAATTGGAATTGCTACCCAATTGCTTGAACTCGGTGTTCCAGCTGAGGATATTGTCCTTGGCTTCCACTCCCCCAACATGCGCCAATACACAGAGTTTGCCGTTGATTAACTAGACTTCGGGCGTTGCTGAATCTTTCAATCAATAGGAGTAGAGTGGGCATCCTGCCCGCCCCAAAACATCGCCGAACAGGCAAGATGCCTATTCCACCGGTAGAGTGGGCATCCTGCCCGCCCCAAAACATCGCCGAACAGGCAAGATGCCTATTCCACCGGTAGAGTGGGCATCCTGCCCGCCCCAAAACATCGCCGAACAGGCAAGATGCCTATTCCACACAGGCAAGATGCCTATTCTACAGGATTTTTTTCCTGTTCCCTGTTCCCTAAAAACATGTACTTCACCAATTGAAAACCGCTATATTGATAATCATAAAGAAGAATAGGAATTAAAGCCATGAGTAGCTCAAATCAAAAACACTATAAAAGAATCGGGAGTATCTATGATGATTTGTGGAGTTACTCAGAAGACTACATTAGATTTATGGGGTTAAAAATTAGTGAATATTTACGCTTGACCTCAACAGATAGTCTTGTAGATTTAGGCTGTGGCACAGGGCTTTTTACCCAAGCAATTCCTAAGGAAATACAGTTAGATAATCCGATTATATGCGTCGATCCTTCTGAAGAGATGCTCTCACAAATACCCTTAAGCCCCCAATACCAAATTAGAGCAGTAGATGCGATTACTTTTGTATCTGAAACCTCAGGTTATAATAAGGTCTATATGAAGGAAGCAATTCATCATATAGATAATAAAGAATTACTATTTAGTAGTTTGTTTCAAAAGCTAACTAGTGGAGGAATGTTTTTGCTGATACTTCTGCCTCCAACTATTGAGTATCCTTTATTCAAGGCAGCTTTAGAGCGATATGAAAGAGGGCAGCCTAACTATAACGACCTCACTAGTTTACTAGAAAAAGTCGGCTTCAACGTTTCAGTTGATTTTGTTGAATATCTTCAGTCAATTCCTAAAGAGCAATACTTGAAAATGGTAGAGAATCGCTATATGTCCTTACTTTCATTCTTTGATGATCAACAGTTAGAGGAAGGTTTAGCAGAAATCTCAGAAAAATATGCTCAACAATCTATCCTTGAATTTCCTGACCGTTTTGTTTTTATTACAGCAAGTAAGTAGTTAAGCAGTCAGCTATCAGCTATCAGCTATCAGCTATAAGTTATCAGCTATAAGTTATCAGCTATAAGTTATCAGCTATCAGCTATCAGCTATAAGTTATCAGCTATCAGCTAATGCGCTACGGATGGTGCTACTTGAGGGGCTTTTGAATCAAACAGGTCAGCATTCGAATAATGCTGAGTTATGTCACAGCGTCGAAGGCTGTGGCACAAACTAGAAGCCTGTGCCACAAAGCTGACGGCTGACGGCTGACGGCTGACGGCTGAATGCTTACGTTAAACGTTATGGATTTACCTTTACTGCCAAAGATATAGGGATTTGCAACAGGTCTAGTTACCGGCCTAAACCAGTAGTTGCGATCGCATCCGCTCTAGCATTCAATCGCTTCAGTAAGGTTGTATGGGAGAGATTGGGATCATCCTCAATAGTGACCAAACCAAAACTAATCGGGGGTGTATGACCGGGCAAATCTACCCAACGATACCAGGTATAACCAACAAAAGCGGGATGAGTCAAAGCCCTGGCTAAGGACTTAGCGCCATTACGCATCATCCGTGACCTTTCGGAAAAGCCGTCTTCTGGTTCATCGGGTAAGGCTCGTTGAGTAAACCTGGTGTGTCCCCAACTAAACTCACTGTTGAGCACTGGCAATTTTGTAGCTTGGTAGTATAGGTCTATCCGCTCATACATGTTGTAGCGATAATTGTTAGCAGATACAACATCTACCCAAGGTCTTTTGATAGCGGAAAATACTGCATCAGAAGGAGGTGCCCCAAACCTACATCCCAGGATTAAATGGTTGTGGTCATAGCGGTGAATTGCTGCTGCAGTTTCCTGAAAATAGCGTCGAGCAAATTCTGCTTGAAACCCATTCTGATCGACTAAGTAGCCTTTAGAAACAATCCCTTGTTTTGTTTTAGTCCATGCTTTAATCGTGTCTCTAGATTCAATTGGGACCTGCCAATCTTTAGCTAACTGCTCTAGACTATTACCATGGCGCTTTAACACAAAATCCCAGGCAGCACTATAGGCAGGTTTTTCTGGATTGAGGCTAAGGCAAAATTGTAGTAAGGATGCCTTGGCGAGATTGGTGAGCAACAACTCTGGGTTAACCTTTCGGTCTGGTGTTTCGGCGTGTGCCCAATTAAGTTCATTGTCAGTAAAATATCCCACTAGCAGCTTACTAGTTGCCACCGGTGCTACGATTTCCTTAGCTTTAGCATCAATCCCTTCAATCCATTTTGGATCAAACACATCGGGTAACTTGAGCTTCTTATCATCAACCCTAAGTTCGCTGTCTGGAGCAGCTTTGACGAAATTTAGTATAACCGTGTAGGGCATACCCTGATCCCACAATTGAGGTGGTGTCCATGCTCCTAGGGCATTAAAATTCCAGCTCCGCAGCCGCTCAAAGGTAGCTTCCCGAAATGCAGCCGGGTCTTGACCATATTTATTCTCGACAACCGGAACATAGGGAGCAGGATAGCCAAAGTTGACGGAGGTGACACCCCGGTAAAGGAAGGGTTTGCCATCGGGGTCAATGAACCACCAACGACCTTTGTGGGATTTGCCAACTCGGAAAAAATCCTGCTGACCTACTACGGTTTCGGTCTTGATGCGTACTTGGGCAAGAGGACTAGCAGCTTGGGAGGCAAGAAGACTATTGGGTAGGGCAGAACTCAGCAGTACGATCACTGCTGAGAGGATGAACAGAATAAATCGGGATAATACTTTCCAATGTCGCATTTCAGTTTTGTTAATGCCTGATTGAGATCCCCCGTTGGTCCCCCTTAATAAGGGTAGGGCTGTTTCATCTCATTTATAAACCCTATATACGCCAAATGATTAAAGAGGGGGTACATTTTTGCAGAGATTGCGATCGCTCTCATCAACATTGGGGTTACTAAGATAGTCTCGCACCCAATCACAACCCTTTACTATTAGTTCATTTAATCCTCCTATACGCCATAACTTGGCAGTTCCGGATATGTCAAGAGTGGCTAATAAACTGCCATCAGCACTAAGACTTATACTTTTGACTCTACTTTTTTTGACTCTACTTTGATTAACGTTACTTTGATGCCCATCTTTAAAAGCAGTCAATAATTTTCCTGACATATCCCATACATAGGTATAATCCTTTTCTTCCGTATTAGAACCATTATACTCCAAATAAGGCCGCTCGGCACTAACGACTAAGCGACCCTGGGTACTAAAACCGATACTATCAAAGCTGAGATTAGCACCCTTAAACTTAACTAATTCCTTACCAGACTCCAATTCTTTTAAAAAGATATTACCTCTCTCTACATAGTGATCCTCGAAAGCATTCTGCGCCACTAACAGCTTGCCATCGGAGCTAAAAGCGATTTCACCCAAGAATAGCTCAGATTTTTTTTCCCAGCTTTTATTGTTCAAATTCAACCGATGGAGAGTTTGATTATAGTCATCAAACTCCTCAATAACAATTAAATCTTCACCATTATTGCTAAAAATAAGCTGGGTAATTGTTTTATTAAATTTTTTAGAAGATTTATACAACTCATTGCCATTCAAATCCAATAAGCGAATCCTATTATCTTTACCAACTCCAGCCAATTGTGTACCATCAGGGCTAAAACTGATTTGCCTTATTGTTGTTTTAAGATCGGGAAATCGCTTCAACTCCTTACCCTTCAAATCCAACAGACGAATAGTGTCATCACTTCCGACAACAGCTAGTTGCTTACCATCGGGGCTGATGCTGATACTTTCTAAGTTCGGAATTAGCTCTAACTCCTCTAATGGCTTCTGATCTAGTTTCCACCAGACCAGAGTATTGTCATCACCTAAACTAGCAAGTTGTCTGCCCTTAGACGAGCTAGAAATAACCTCACGAATACCACCTTGATGCCCTTTCAGTTCAAATTCCAAGGCGTCTGACAAAGAGTCATAACTCTTATATGGCTCATCATAAACACTAATAATACCCTCACCCTCTTGCCCAATAATCAGACGACCTTCGGTATCAAAAATGATACTGCCAGCTCTCCTTATGGGTTTAAACTCATTCCAATCTTCGCTATTTAAACTACCAAAGTAAGCAATTCTTTCATCTGGTCCAAACCATCCTGCTAAGTATTCACCATTAGGACTAATAGGACTAAAAACCAGATTTCCCGATAGTATCTGATGAAAATTTTTAAACTCTGCCAACTGATTACCACTCCTGTAGTCCGACAAGCTGAGGGTATTGCCAAATTGGTTAGCTACTACTAGCTGGTTCTTGGAGTTAAAGCTAATACTATGGAAATTGACTTCTTGTTTCAATAGCTTCGGTTTATCTCCCGTTTCCCACAGGCAGATAGTACTGGAATTGCCCTTCTTCGTTACCCTTTGTAAATAGGCTAGAAGCTTCTTGCTATCAGGACTGAAACTTATCCCTCTGTCAGATACACCGAAACCAGTAGGAAATAGACCTACATCAGTATCTGTAAACCCTGAAATACAGTCTGTAAGCTGACGTGGCTCTTCCTGTTTTCCTTCTAAGTTCCACAGGCGAAAAGTCCCTTGCTGGTCAGTTGTTGCTAATAAGCGACTATCCGGACTAACATCAAGTTCTACTTGACCCTCATGTCCTGAAAATACTTTGGGTAGTGGTGTGCCTTTGAAGTCTTGTAAGCGGACAGTACCATCCTCTGCTGTAGCAATCATTAAGGTACCATCAGGCTTAAAAAACATCTTCTTAAAACCTTGAGGCATTTCTCTGCGCTGATATTCTCTAGTTAAATAGAATACCTTTCGCAAAGTTTGTAACACTTGAGGTTGAAGCTTACTGTCTGGCTTGAATAAGGATAAGTATCCCGGCCAATCTTGAAGAGATTTTGCTGCCCGTAAACTGGCAAGCAAAGCTTCTAAATCTTGACCTAATTCAAAGTTGGCTTCGGCGGCTTGCTGAGAAGCCTTAATTTGACCGATCAGGGCATCTTTCTGACCAATTAAGGAGAATACTAAACCTGTAGCTAACCCCAGCATGACTGCGATCGCAACACCCCAATTCCGACGAGTATTAAAGTTTTTTCGCCGGACGCTACGCCGCACAAACTCAGCTTCTACTTGGTTAAGCCAGTTATGCTCAGAATTGAGTACCTTTTTCAACAAATCTAGACGTGGGTTAGTATGCCAAAGAAACCTTGCCCTCTGCTGGCTTTCCCACTCCTGTGCCGCCGGAGTCAACCGCCGTTGCAGAAGTAGGCTTTCCTCCTCCTCTTGCTTCCATCCCAGCAATCTTTGCCATCCCCGCACTAAAGCATCATGGGCTGGTTCTACATAGGGATTCCCCTCAGCATCTTGTCCTTCTACTAATAACCGTGCTGTGCTAAAACGCTTAATTACTTCCTTAACTAAATCATTTTTCTGAGGCGGATATTCCAATTCCGATAAAGGTACTTGCCTACGGGCTAACTCACCCCCACCTAGTGCCAGCATCCGCAGCATCACATGACGGATCACTTGGTCATAAGCGGGATTTTCTTGAACTAGCTTCTGATACTCCTCATCCGCCCTTTGAGTTAGCGATCGCATTACTCCCCCCAATTCCATATAATCGGCTTGAGTCAATGCCCGGTCAATAGTAATACCCCCGTATTGTGCCTGCCGTTGTCGCCTTAAATACTTGAGATACAGTTCACTCAAGGCAAAAGACAGCAGGGGTAATGCTCCCGGCATATCCGCCACTTCATCAATTAATTTGTCTACTAATTCGTGGGGTTGAAAATACATCACCCGTGCTTGAGCCGGTTTTTCTATCGCTTCCCTTAGTTCCCCTCGTGTCATGGCTGGTACAATAAATCGTCCACTTTGCCAACGATTTTTCAGCACCGTGCTTCCCAATTGATTTAGTACTTCCGGTGCCAACGTTAAGCCCGCATCTCGGATTTGGGGTTCAAAATCAGAACGTAGGCTTAATACTACTCGTAATTGCTCCCGATAGCCATGAATTGCTGCCAGTATCTGTTGAAAAAATTCCTGCCGCTCCTGCTCATCTTGACAGAGTGTAATGATTTCTTCGCTTTGGTCAATAAAGATTAATAACTTGGATTTGGGATTGTTTTTAACCCAAACCGCAATACTTTGAGTGAGAGTTTTTTGTGGGTTTTGTAACTCGACTTTTGGTAATCCGGCCTCAACCAGGGCATTATTGAGAGCTTGGAAGGGGGTTTCTCCGGGACGAATTGGTGACACTATCGACCATTTATCGGTATTTTCCTGTTTCAACTGGGGAATTAATCCGGCTTTAACCAAACTCGATTTCCCCGAACCGGAAGCACCTAAGACCACAGTTAAGGGATGAGTCTTGACAAAATCCTGTAACTTTTCTACTAGTAATGTTCTACCAAAAAATAGTTGACTGTGTTCCTCGTCAAAGGAGTTTAAACCGCGATAGGGATTTTTCGACTCATCTAATGGTGGTGCGGGGGGTAAATTAAGTTCATGCCCTGGAGACAGAAAGATATACTCGCCTTTATCGTGCTTGTTTAAACACCAAATACCAGGGGTTTGGCGCAGACGGCATTTTTCTGTGGGAATTTCGACTCGATCCCGTAAATATAAATATAATTTTGTGGCTGTAATGACCCCATCTCCAGCCGGTTTGCCATTCGTGGCAGGAGGATAGATATCTCCTGCACCTTCTAGGGCTTCTAATAATGCACTAGCAAAAGGGGAATGATTGCCGATTTTACCGCGTTCGCTATCTAAATTAAAGTTATCTAAAGCCTTTTGATCCGAGGCTGAGGACGTAATGATTTGCCATGCCGGGTCAGTAATAAAACGGTCATAACGCTCTTGGTGAATGACTTCTGGCGATGTGAGTAAATCCCTGGTATTCGACCATTTAAAAGCACCAGCAAAACAGC
>NZ_JAAHIE010000355.1:0-7891 GCF_010671945.1 Moorena sp. SIO4E2 | reverse complement strand
CACAGGGACAGGAACGATCCTCAACTCACATTCACTTTATACTATCTACTTACTGCTTGATGATTTTAAATCTTAACTGTTGATTATAGTATTTTTTATCGTCACCTAAATCAATATGATTATCAGGGGACTCACTATTACATATCCAGTCAGTTAAAGGTCTTCTTCCTAAGTTGGGATTTCCCTTTTTCTCTTGTTTTAGTAACTGTAAACAGATTTTATAATTCTTTGAACTAGAAATAGTAAAAGCCAATTTCTGATTGATCCAACCCGTATCATCTCCTAAATATATCTGATTTGAATAATTACTGGAATTTTCACTGCACTCATTTTCCTCTATTGTATTACCAGAATCAGGACTATATCTACTGTAAAAAGCACAGATTTTAGTGTCGCGAGATTTAAGGTTACTTTCAGGTTTAAATTTTAAGTAACTTTGCCACAGGTAGTCGTTTCCTAGCTCTACCCAGTCGCTTTCCGTAGATTATTTTGCACATTTCCAACCACTATCATAAAACTCACTACTCCCAGCCTGTGTTCTAGTATTTTTCATACAGAAAATATTTTTTGAACAATTATTTCCTGATGAATTCACCAAGCATCTAATCTCTTGATTCCACACTCCTACAGCTACTCCTGTCGCCGCAATGATTACACCTGCTACTGCTGCCGAAACATTAACTTTTTCCCACCAGTTCGTCATCTTTCAAGATTGGTCAATAAAATATACAATAAATTTAACATATAATAGCGTACAGCCGACATACGTGTAAAATCGGACATGATGTAAAGTAATATTACAAGGCGTAAACCTAGGGTTGGTGTAACGAGGGGCAACCTTGTAAAGTTTTGTAAACTTGCCCTCTTTTAGAACCTTGATTAATAAGAAATACAAATCTCAACATTGCCGAAAATGTGTCCTTCTAGGCAAAGTACACTAGAGTCTAAGTTGCCTTCATGTCTGAACTGCTAAATCAGACATGTCTGCTGGTTAAATCAGACTGCCTGAAACATGGCTTGGGTAAGTGTACTTTCTCTTTCCTCCATCGATGCAACTGTGGAAAACTCCCGTACTTGGTCGTGACTATTGAAGGAGATGTGGGCAATAATGTATACCCAAAATCGAGGCAAATACAATCAGAACGTACCTTTTTGCCTCTATCGCTCGCACTTTCATCTTAAGTACAATTCACCGGACAGGAATTATACTTTTTCCATAATTGAAGCGATCGCCTTTGGCGGAGGCGCAAGCCTCATCGCTTCAATTATGGAAAATCAATAGGTCGGTTTTGTGTCACCGCAGGTCACCGCAGTACAGCTAACATCTTTTGTTCGGGTTAGCCCTGAGACCCTCGCTGTGCAATGTTTGTAGGGCTAATATCCCTTACTGGAGGTTAGCCCTACAACGATGTAAAAGGGTCACATATTTCGCCCGAGATTACCCTTACAAGCCTTGGCAAACAAAGGTTTTGGGGGTAACATCAGCCCTTTGAGATTAGCCGCACATTTTCCCTTTCGACTTCTACCATCGATGCAAACGTGGAAAATCTCCCGGTTTAATAGCGTGACCAGTCGGCCACTGTCCCTGCGGTTAATCGACCACAGTCCCTGGTTTCACTTCTCACTCTCAGCACAAAAACAAACAAGTTCTATTTGGTGTAGCGTCCTGTCTACTATACAGACCCCTACTTCCAACACAAGAATTAACAGATTAAAACTAATATTAAGTGCCGTTATCTTTTTGTTATTTCCTAACAGTATAAAAAAAAGATAACAAAAAGTGTTGTTAATACCCATAAGGGGGATTATCGGCACTACAAATTGCCTATAACCGCAAGAGTTGTAAGCAATAGTTTCATGGATGCAGTTGCCTGTGATGGAAAGTAATTCCGTAGCCGGAATTCAGGTAACAGAACACGGTCGAGTCCTGGAATTAGAACTGGCTCGTGTGTCGGTGACCTGAGGGGGTGACATGAGCCCTAAAAAACTCAGTATATAAGGCTTTGATGCCAATGAGCTTATGGAAGATACAGCCCCAAATTAACCCTCGATTCATTTTCTGGACGCTCAAACCCTTATAACATAGTCCAATGTCAGCCTAAAACAGAATGTATATTTTTGTAACTTATGGGCTGAAATTATTACCTAGTGAGGATTTCAGCTTGCATGTCCCTCTCCAGTCATAAATCTTTAAAGAGAAGGTGATAAATATTTATAGCCACATAACACATGTTTTGTAAACTATACAATATATTAGTAATAGTTATAAACATAAAATAATCAATACATAATTTAAGTTATTTTTATTGGTTAAAATAATAGTTATTATAGTTAATGTTTATTTTTTTTAAGTTTTAAAAAAAGTGAATAAATATATTTATCATCTAAACAAAATGTGTATCAAACAAAATATATGTGCAGTTAATATATTAACGCCGAGGTGCAATGAAAGCCAGTGAAATTGTCAATAAATATGCCCATGGGTAAAGGAATTTCCAGGGTGCAAATCTCCGGGGTTTGTCTTTTAAGAGGAAAAATTTATCCGGGGCTAATTTTAGTGGTGCAGATATTCGAGGGACAAATTTTACACAGGCTAAATTGAAAGGAACAAACTTCAGTAAAGTTAAGACAGGACTACAACTTCACTGGAAACTTATTCTAATAGGTTTTTCATTGGTATTATCAGCAATAGCCGCATTTGGCTCAGCTTTTTCTGGTATTATTGCAGTCGATTTTCTGGTTTTTACAGTTAAAAGTAATGAATACACTGTTGGTGCTAGTTTGATATCCCTCGTTCTAGTCGGAGTATTCCTGATTGTTACGCACTTCCAAAATCTAGTATGGGCTTTAGGAGTTAGTGCTGTAGTCGGTGCAACAACTATAGCTATTACTGCTGTTTTGGATATGATTAACGGGATTATAGCTGGGGCTGTTGCTGGGGTTTTTACAGCAGTGACAATTGCTTTATCTTTTGTCTTAGCTATATCCCTAAATTTGATTATAATTTTGACTAAACCTACTGCCGCAGTTTTGACTTTGGTTACATACATGGCTGGGACTGTGGCTGGATGCAAAGTAGGGTTAGATGTGAATACTGCCCAGCCTATTGTCCAGCCTAAGGATTCATATATAGCTGTTTCCGTATATCTAGCCCTAGTTGGGACTTTATTGGGTGGATACAATACTAGGCTAGCCTTAAGCGAAGACAATAGATTTGTTTTATTCGTTCGATTGCTATTACCTTTGCTGCTATCAGAGGCACCAGCTTCCTGGGTTCTGATTTAACGGATGCCGACTTTACTCAAGCTGTGCTCAAAAGTACAAATTTTGTAGCAAATCTGACTCGCACTCGCTTTAATAACACCCGAAAACTTGATCAAGCCAAAGTCGGAGAGACTTACTTGAAAAATCCTGATGTACGACAATTGGTGGTTACAGGAGAAGGAAAAGAGAAAAACTTTGACCACGGTAACCTAAGGGGAGTCAACTTAGCCAGAGCCAATCTTGTAGGTGCTAACTTTATTGGGGCAGATCTCAGTGAAGCCAACTTGCAGGATGTTGACCTATCCAGGGCAAAATTAGTCCAAACCCAACTAGACGCAACAGATTTTACTGGCGCAACCTTAACAGGGGCATTTATTGAAGATTGGGGGATTACCAACCAAACTAAATTTAATGGGGTAAGGTGTGAGTATGTGTTTATGCGATTACCCACCAAAGAAGATCCTGAACCTTGGCGCAAACCGGATAATAAGAATGAGGTATTTAAGGATGGAGAATTTGGTGATTTCATCAAACCCATAGTTGATACCCTTGACCTATACCACAATCAAGGCGTTGACCCCCGCGCGATCGCTATTTCCTTTAAGCAGTTAGCAGAGAAAAATCCAGAGGCAGAACTGAGCATTGCGGGAATGGAAGTAAAGGGAGAAGATAAGTTTTTACTCCGTGCTCAAACTGCACGGGAAGCTAACAAATCAGAATTAAGTGCAGAATATTTTGAAATTTATAATCAACTTAAAGCTCTAGCAGAAAATCAATTTCAAGATTTAATGGCAGAAAAAGATAGCAGAATTATTAGTTTAGAAACTATGGTAAATACGGCTTTAAAAAAGCCTAACTATTATACAAGTACACAAGTAGAACAGGTAGGTATTATGACAAACAATCCCGGTGGATTTTCCGTTGGTGGTTCTGTTGATGGCAACATCAATAATGTTCAAGGTAACAATAACCGCACCATTAAAGCTGACAATAACCAAGGCGTTATTGGCGATAACAACCAAGTAACCCAAAGTCAAGGTACTGCATCAACCGAAGAACCGCTAACCAAAGAACAGGTGACTGAGTTATTAGCAGAACTAAGAGGATATCTGAAAAGTTTTTTGATACTGAATTTTGCCCCCCTAGCCCCCCAATTCTGGGGGGAACAAGAATCCATTTGTTGGTAAAAGTCCCCCAAAATTGGGGGATTTAGGGGGCTTGAATGTAGCAAATGAGACTTCTCAGACAACCTCTAAGTAAGTTGGTACAACAGTCAGAAATGCCAGAAGATACCAAAGAAGAAATAACCACGTATCTCGGTGCTTCAAAAAAAGCAATGGAAAAAGAAGAACCGAAGAAAGAAACCGTACTCGCCAACCTCGAAAGTGCGACAGAAACCCTCGAAACAGCTAGTAGAAAACTTGATGCAGGTAAAACTCTCTGGGACAAAGCTAAGCCTATCCTTCTTAAAGTGGCAGATTGGTTCGGTGCTGCTGCTGCTTCACAGATTATAGGTTTGTAGAAGTGACTGCGATCGCGCCTATAAGCCTACAAACCAAAAGCGTTGCCTAGAGGGGCTTTAACAGTGCGGGGGCGGAACAAAATGATACACGTATTAGTAGATTCACAATTGGCCGACGAAATCCCTGAAGCTACTGATAATAAAGGTTTATAGCGGTTGTCGTCCGGCTACAACTAGGGTAGAATGAATACGATAAGCGACCGCAGCTGTTTTTGTGCGAAAGGGCTGCGATCGCTGAAAAAGTGAACCGAAATGTAACAAGATCGTAACATGGTCAAAAGATTTGTGAAACATGCCCTAGTTCCAGTGGGCAAGAAAACTCTTGATGGATTTCGAGCTACTGATAACTGGCTATATGTACTTTCCCAAACTCAGGCGGCTGAAACCATTGGGGAAAATGAAAGGAACTTCCGCGAATTCTTGAAATCAAAATGGTTCAAAGATATATGGGGAGAGGAATTCACGCCCGCGATTTTTGAAATAGATCCCTCTAGTCGATGGAGGGGACAAAGTCGCATTAATGGAATTCCGTTGGATATCAATGTCTTGTACTGGACGTACCGGACATCCAAAGGAAACAAAGAAGCATTGAAGTTAACCTCTGCTTTGGCAGGTGACTCTTTGAAGGATCGGTTTCGACTGGCCTTCGGTGATCAAGTAATCACGATAGCTGAGCGAAATAAAGAAATGACTCAGTATGTAGAACGACTGGAAGCAGTTGAAGCCGAGAACAAGCGGCTCAAGACGGACTTGCAGTGGTTGAGTGAAGATTATGCCCAGGATGACCACAAAGATGTAGAAATCAAACGACTGCGGCGAATCCTGCGTCTTAACTGCATCGACCCTGAGGCTCCCGAAAATTATATTTAAAATCGATTAGCCTCAAGACAACCCATCACACTCCATTACCTCTTCCCGTACGCCCATGCGGGATTTTTTGTGCAGATTTTTTCACTTTGTGATTTTAGATCCCGTTACCAAGACGCTATCCCTAGCCAAATCGCACCCACATTGTATTGACTCGGGTACACCCAAACTGTTCAATAAATAGGCATGGCTGTATTGAGGCGTGGGGTATGAAAATCGACCGCCATGGCCAGGCAAAGATTTTAAGCGCAGAGGAAATCCAACTGTTGTTTAATGAAGGGGCAACCCTTAACCCGCCACGAGACCGGGCGCTGTTTGCTGTGATGCTTTACACCGCCTGTCGGGTCAACGAAGCCGTGACCTTAAGAATAAGGGATGTCTTAGATCGCTTTGGTTCCGTGCGCCCCGTGGTTCTATTCAGGAAAGGGAATACAAAGGGTAAGCTTGCCACCCGAACCATCCCGGTACTAGAAGATCTGCGGAAACACTTAACGAACTACCACCCTCCGAAATGGGCAAACTATCTATTCCCTGGGAGGCATGGCAAAGGACATATCACCCCAGATGCCGCCAGCTGGATCCTTAATGAATTAAGTATTTTGCTTGTAACAAACAGGTCTTATGCTCGCCCTAGCGCCGTTACCGGGATGGCAGTAACTGGAAAGTGAGTGATTGTCTCGTTAATCTTTACTTTTGTGGCTTCTGACAAGGAAAATTACCAGTATTTCAGTTCGCCTATCTAAGCAACAATTTTTCGCAAAAACCCAGGAATTTGTAGCTCTTGAAGCAATTTCAACCTACAACCGATCAATCTCATCCATACTCAACCCCGTATATTGGGCAATATCCTGAGCGGGTAACCCTGCGGCCTTCATCTGCTTAGCAATCTGCTGTTTTTCTTCCTGTCTACCTTGTTGTCTACCTTGTTGTCTACCTTGTTTTATACCTTGTTTTATACCTTGTTCTATACCTTGTTCCAGAGTTTCATCAATTAAGGTTTGGGTAACATTGTACATATCCCGGTAGACCTTCAGGCTATCCTGATACAGCGCTTGCTCCCTAGATGAGAAATTGGCAATCTCTGCCACATCAAATAGCTGGGCAAACACATCGTCTTGCAAGGGTAATGGGGGTTCATTCAACTGGGCTAGGTGTTTAAATAGAAATAACCACTTGTCAAAATGGGACTCCAACTCATCAAGAGACTTGGTAAATTTCGGTAGCTCAACATAAATAAATTTGAGCTTATCGTAGAACACTTCACAGTGCTGATTTTTCAACTCCACCACATGTAGCAGTTCCGAATCGTGCTTGTGGTCATCAAATACAAAATCTAGGATGCCAACCGTATAAACTGCTGTAAGCTCATAGTTCCAAAATCCCTGTTGTGCCTGTTCTTGGATCGGGAAAGTAGAATAATAGACACTTCTATCCTTAAACAAATTTTGCTTGGCCTTCTGCATTTCTACGATGAACCGTTCACCAGTCTCGCTCTGACAATAAATATCAAAAATAGCCCTTCGATCCACTAAGGTATTGCCCAAAAACTCGGGATTTTTAAAGGTGACATCCTTCAGCTGATGATGGGGAGGCAACAGAGTATTCAAGAAGTCGATTAGCAGTGCCTTATTTGGCTCAGTGCCAAAGACACGTTTAAACCCGAAATCTGTGAGCAGGTCAATGTATTTATCTGGCAGCGGGAAAACCATATTAAAATGCTTTGATAGGGAGTCGGGAGTCGGGAGTCGGGAGTCGGGAGTCGGGAGTCGGGAGTCGTGAGTCGGGAACTTCTGATTAGAAATTATAACAATTCCTACAGGGATTGCTATACTATATACCAAACGCATCTAAATTATAGAAGCCTTACTCAGAAGCGATGCAGTGCGGTCTTTGGGGTTTCCCCCATGAGCAACTGCATCAAGACAGAGATTTGACAATTAATAAGCATAAATACTTATCGTATTAATCTCATATCCAGTAGGCATTTCAAAATAAGATGCATTTACTGTGGTGAGTTTTAGGAGGTCAAAATGCCATTACCGATCGCAGCCATAGTAGTTGCAGTAGCAACACCAATTCTTATTAATAAGGGTTTGGAAATCAAGGAAAAAATTGAAGAAAAAGTTAGTGATGAGGAACTTGATAAAATTGAACCAATATTATCGAAATTAGGATTAACCAGGGAAGAAATATTAGCTCTAGATACTGAAAAAAAATATCTAACCAAGTAAAAGCTCG
>NZ_JAAHIE010000354.1:0-7985 GCF_010671945.1 Moorena sp. SIO4E2 | reverse complement strand
CAGGGAGTAGGGAGTCGGGAGTAGGGAGTAGGGAGTCGTTGTCAAAGTAGAACTGGCATCTTGCCAGTGATTGTAGAAGTAGAACTGGCATCTTGTCAGTGATTGTCAAAGTAGAACTGGCATCTTGCCAGTGATTGTAGAAGTAGAACTGGCATCTTGCCAGTGATTGTAGAAGTAGAACTGGCATCTTGCCAGTGATTGTAGAAGTAGAACTGGCATCTTGCCAGTGATTGTAGAAGAACTGGCATCTTGCCAGTGATTGTAGAAGTAGAACTGGCATCTTGCCAGTGATTGTAGAAGTAGAACTGGCATCTTGCCAGTGATTGTAGAAGTAGAACTGGCATCTTGCCAGTAGTTCTACAAAAGCTTATAGCGTTTATAAATAGGTCATGAACAATCTTCCTAATTTTTAATAACACTAAAAAATCATCCAAACTCTTTCCTACTGCTCCCTTTTTCCATAACTCCTATGTTCACAAATCAAATATAAACCCTATAATTAGCCGTAAAAATGTTAAGCTAAGGGTGTTCTGCTGGCGATACCAAAGAAAATCAGATGATATACTAACTAGAGTTAATTTTCGCCATAGCTGATAAGGTGCAAATCTTGGAATGACACTGCTGGAACTGCGATTTTATCCCATTGAAGGCAAGCAAGATTGCTTCAAAGTGACTGTGGAGGGTTCATCAGGAGAAGTCCATCATGAACCTGGTCTGCCTTTTCTGGATAGTCAGACTCCCGATGTCCAGGACAGACGTTTCACGGTAGTTAAGATATTAGAGTCAACTAAGTTCAAAGAGGATAACTTTTCGGAAGATGAGCAGGCTTGGATGGTACGTGAGCAACTGCTGCTACCGGAGCGGAATGCTTTTGAGCCTGACTACTTGGCTACTATTGGGCGTAAGCTCTATCAACTATTAGGTCAAGACATTCAGCAGGTGATAGAGACAGCGGTAGCAGAGGCTAAACGCGATCGCATTTTCTTACATATTCGGTTGCGGTTTCCAGCAGAAGACCCCAAACCTGTCCGCTTTAGTGATTATCCTTGGGAATTACTCCATAACCAGTACGGATTTCTAGCCCACCAAGGGGTGACCTTCTCGCGCTATATTGCCTATCGTAGTCCTTGTCCTAATTTACCCCGAGTTGAACGGCTCAATGTCTTGTTGATTTCCTCTGGGACAGGAGATCAGAGAATGGGAATGCCATATTTACCTGATGTTGAACCAGATGCGATCGCAAACGGATTGCAACAGGCTCAGGAAAAAGGGCACATCCAACTGGAAATTTTAGAATCTGCTACACTCAAAGCACTCCGCAGGCGGTTGTCAGAGCGCCAAACCTCAGCAGTGCCTCAGGTTCTGCATTTTGATGGACATGGCTTTTTTGGCAAGCGCTGTAATCAAGTAGAGTGCAGAAAGACTTATAACCACAAGGCAACTCAGTGTGAATGCGGTGCCCCATTGGGACAAGCTCAAGGTTATTTGGTATTTGAAGACTCAGATGGTAACGCTGATTATGTCAGTGCCAAAGAACTGGGAGAACTATTGGGTAATTTGCAGCGTTGGGAGCAACCCCATTCAGAACCGGGAATTGCTTTAGTTGTTCTGAGTGCTTGCCAAAGTGCCATGTCTCGTAAGAGTGAGTCTGTCTTCAATGGGGTGGCACAGAGTTTGATTGGTGGAGGTATTCCTGCTGTAGTAGCGATGACCTATTCCATCAGAGTCGATGCCGCTAGTGCGTTTGCGGAAGAGTTTTATCATTCAGTGGGGGAAAAAGAGTCATTAGCGATCGCATTGGGTCGGGGACAAAGTGCTATGGGTATTGAAGGGAATCAGTGGTATCGTCCGGTGCTTTATCTGCGTTGGGAGGATAATGAGGGAGGACAGTTGTTTAAATCCGTTGAACCTGATGCGGTGACTCAGGAAAATTCACCTTTACAGAAAGTCCCTTCAACTACTAAAAGTAAGGTTCGCAAAAAACCTTCTAGAGTTAAACAGCTCAGAATAAAAAGCCTTAAGCAAGACCTCGAAAAGTTAGAGCAAGACTACACAGATTTTGCAGAAAAGCTGCGTCGTGAAAGTAATCCTCAGGAGCGAAATAATCTGGAGTTACAGCTGGAAAATCTAGCTAACGATATGGAGAAAATTGAACAACAGCTTCATGAACTAGAAAATGGGGATGAGTAGAGCTAAAAAACTCCTGATTGAAAGCCTGGAGTCTGACCTAAATAAGCTAGAAAAAGATTACAAAGACGTTGACGAAAATAAGCGCTTTACCAGCAATCCTCAGGAAAAAAATAATCTGCAATTACAGCTTGACAATATCCTTAAGGAGATGGAGAAGATTGAACAACAGCGTAATCATCAACTAAAGCAGTTAGAAGAAACAAAAGATAATACACAAGCTTTACTAAAGTTGTTAACTACCTTTGAAAATAAAATCTTAAAATATTGCCAAAGGGCATACCACGCTTGTTCTCCTGAGGATTGGCCTAATCCTGTACCAGATAATTTAACAGGGATTTTTGAAGATTTAAAAAAGATGCCCCAAGGAAGCTCGGAATATACCAGAATTGAGCGCTGGGTGGGTTACTTAGTCACAGATTCCGAACTGCCTCGATCATTGTCTAATCAGTTAAAGGAATGGTGTCAGCAGAATATCGAGGGATATTCAGAGTTGTTGAGAGAGGTAGATAATAAACCAAAAAGTACCAACTCTTATTTAATGGTAGTTGTTCAGGCTAGCAACCAAAACTTAGTGAGCAATCCAAATAAAGAAGAGCAGTATTTTGTTGATGCTTGGTTTAGGCAAAATGATAGTGTTATAGATTGTGATTCACTTTCTAATCCTGGATCTTTTCCGGAAACCGTTACGGCTGATCAGATACCGCAAATCCTCCAATTATTCTTAGATGTTAGTACTAAATATTCCTGGAGAAACTTAACGATTGAATTATTTCTTCCCCTTGCTCTGATGAATCAAGCGGTTGATACTTGGGAAATTGATGATGAATTTGGTTTTCCGACACCAATTGGCTGTCATTATCAGGTATTAGTTCGTTCAGCAGAGCGATTGTTACAAACTTACAGTCGTCACAAAGGGTGTTGGCAACAAAAGTGGGATTTCTTCCAACAACTAAGTCAAGGCTCTGCCTGTAATGCTTTTGTGTCAGGTGATGGTCAGGATTTGAAAGTATTGTTTGTCCAATTAAGTAAAAACAATATTATTGGACTTAAACTGGTAAAGGCTCCTTTACAGGTAGGTAAAGGTAGTGTATTTGCCGTAATCCTGAAAGCAGCTATCCCCGTAGCCTTATGGTTAAGGCAGAATTTATCCAACAATTGCCAAAAAGAGGTTGATGGACTTCTAAACTGTTGCTGTGTTCATGAACTACCTGAAGTAGTCAAAAATAAACGCTTAGACCATTTCCCTACCGCTCCAGATACTCACATTGGACAGCATCTTTCCTTATTATGGGAAGACCCCAAGCGCTTGCCCCCTAGTATCGAATACTCTATGTGATATGAATAATTGGAAAATATTTCAAGGCACTGGCAAACCTATTGATGGGGAAATTAACGAGCTATTACCCCCTCCACCGAGTTGGCGTCAGTTTGATGGGAATATCAACAAGGCGCAACGACGGGGTGCTACCTTTCAGGCTCGTTCTGAAGAAATTGATTTAGTCAATGCAGCCCTTTACCTGCGTCGTCCTTTATTAGTAACCGGAAAACCAGGTTCTGGAAAAACATCCTTAGCTTATGCGGTTGCTTATGAGTTAAAATTAGGTGAAGTGTTATACTGGCCGATTACAACCAGGACAACCTTGAAGGATGGTCTTTATTCCTATGATGCCATCGGTCGTCTACAGGATGCTCAGCAACAGGATAAGACTAATCAGGATAATCTCAAAGAAATTGGTAACTATATTCAACTTGGCCCTTTGGGTACAGCACTATTACCATCAGATAAGCCGCGATCGCTACTGATTGATGAAATTGATAAAAGTGATATAGACTTGCCTAATGATTTGCTTCATGTGTTTGAAGAGGGAGAATTTCAGATACCCGAATTAGTTCGGATTTCAGAAAAGTTGGAAACAGTACCAGTACGAACCGCTTATAAAGATAAAAATCAGCCAACTGCCAAAGATATCAAAGTTGATATCACAGAAGGACGAATACGCTGTAAAGCGTTTCCCTTGCTAATTCTAACTAGCAATGGAGAACGAGACTTTCCGCCCCCCTTCTTGCGGCGCTGTCTGCGGCTGAATATGAAGGAACCCAATGATGTAGAGTTAGAAAAAATTGTGGCAGCTCATTTGGGTACAGAGCCGGAGATTGCCAAACAAGCTCAGGAGTTAATTGAGCAATTTCTGGAAAAACGTAAAGAGGGAGATTTAGCAACCGATCAACTCCTCAATGTTATTTACTTGATGACTCGTGAATTTTCGCCCACTGGTCAAGAAAAAGAAAAATTAGTTGAACAATTACTTAAGTATTTAACCAGCAGCGAGGATGGATGATGAAACCAGAAACTTTGGGTATCGCTGCACTAAATTCTCACCTCAAACGGGCTGAGTTAGATTTAGATGCTCAACAAATTGTCGATATCCTCTGGTTAGCTGTTCAAATCCTTAAGCTTGAGGAAAGTTCCCTCAAGGAAACACCTGCTGTTCAAATCGCTGAGGTTGAGGAAACTTCCCTTAAGGAAACACCTATTGAAGATTCTCAAACTGTTATTGAAACCAAAACTAAAACGCCTAAAACGCAGCCTGATGCTAAATTAACACCACCCATTAAATCTGCTTCTATTCCACCTACTGCCTCTGCTCATCTTCCCCCTTCCTCACCCCATAACTCAACAGATAACTCAACAGAGAAAACGGTATCTAAAGGCATTCCCTTTCAAGCACCCGCTGCTCCAGCATTACGCCAAACTCTAGGGTTAGCAAGGGCGTTGCGTGCCCTGATGCGGAAAGTTCCCTCTCAAACTCAGACGGTTCTTGATGAAGAGGAAACCGTTACCCAGATTGTGGAAAAAAAGATTTGGACACCTGTACTCAAGCCAGCACCGGAACGCTGGTTAGATTTAGCACTGGTGGTGGAGGAATCCCGTTCAACAGTCATTTGGCAAGAAATAATCGCTGAGTTTCAGAAACTGACTGAACTTCAAGGCGCTTTTCGAGATGTTCGCACTTGGGGCTTAAAAACTGATCATGATGGGGTAATCAAGCTATTTCCCAAGGGTAACTTCTCAGGAAATAAACAAGGTTTCCGCAGCCCAAAGGAATTATTAGACCCCGCAGGTAGGCGATTAATCCTGTTAATTAGTGATTGCATATCTCCAATCTGGCGTCAAGGTAAAATCCATGACCTGTTGAAACTCTGGTCTAATGCAGGCTCCCTAGCCATTGTACAACTCTTGCCAGAACGGCTGTGGGGACGAACTGCACTAGGGGCTGGGTTTCCCGTGCAATTAAGTGCTTTAGCACCAGGTATCCCCAACCCTCAGCTCCTAGTCGATGGACTACCAGTTTGGGAAGATGTCGATCTTGCCAACAGTTTAACCTTACCTGTGGTTACCTTAGAACCTGATTCTCTCAAACAATGGTCGCGAGTGGTGGCTGGGGTAGGGAATACCCAAACCGCTGGGATTTTGTTGGAGTTATCTTTAGTCGCGTCTTTACCCCAAGCTTTATCAACAGCTCAAAATCAACTATCTGCAGTAGATTTGGTGAAGCGATTTCGGACAACAGCATCCCCAACAGCAAGACGTTTAGCGGGATTGATGGCAGCAGTTCCTGTCAGTTTGCCTGTGGTTTATCTTATCCAAGAAACTCTGCTACCAGAGTCGATGCAGGTTCATGTTGCTGAAGTATTCATGAGTGGTCTTTTACAACCCGTTTCCTCTCAAGGGGAGATAGTTCAGTATGAGTTTGTCGAAGGAGTCAGAGACTTACTAGTAGACTCCGTTCCGATTCCAGATGTTGATGCAGTCTTGGAGGAAGTTTCCCAATATATTGCCCGCAAATTCGGTATATATATTAAGAATTTTACAGCTTTGCTGTCTGCCGATTTTAAGTGGGATAAAGTTACTCAACAGAAGATAATGCCTTTTGCCCAGATTACTACTCAGGTTTTGCATCGCTTGGGAGGAGAGTATGCTACTTTAGCTGAACACTTGGAACGCATTTCTAGTCACTCTTCAGATGCATCAATAGACATTGAGCTAGAACCTTTTGACTTTGAAGTGGCAACTATTGAGTTGAAACAAACAGGCTGGTTGAGAAAAGAAACAGAACTAATTATTAACCGTCATCAGCAACAAGCTGATGGTTTTACCCAAGACTTAGGGAATGGCATTGAGTTAGAGATGGTTGCCATTCCCGAAGGGAGCTTTATCATGGGTTCCCCAAAAACAGAAGAGGGGCATAGCAACAGTGAAAGTCCCCAGCATCAAGTCACCGTTAAATCCTTCTTCATGGGCAAATACCCAATTACCCAAGCCCAATGGCAAGCTGTGGCCGCCCTACGCCAAGTCAAAACAGAACTTAAACCCAATCCATCCTATTTTAAAGGGAAAGACCGACCTGTAGAGCAGGTCTCCTGGTATGATGCGGTGGAATTTTGTGAGCGGCTGTCCCAGTATACGAAACGGCCTTATAGCTTGCCCAGTGAAGCCCAGTGGGAGTATGCTTGTCGAGCAGGTACAACGACTCCGTTTCATTTTGGTGAGACCATTACAACCGACCTAGCTAACTATAATGGCAACTATACTTATGGGTCTGGTTCCAAAGGCAAATATGTTAAGGAAACAACCCCAGTGGGGAGTTTTGGGGTGGCCAATGAGTTTGGACTCTACGATATGCATGGGAATGTGTGGGAGTGGTGTGCAGACCATTGGCACTCACACTATCAAGGTGCCCCGACAGATGACAGTGCCTGGCAATATGATAATGAAAATTATAATTATCAGCGGCTGTTGCGGGGCGGTTGTTGGGTTATCTCCCCTCTTTACTGCCGTTCTGGGTCTCGCCACAAGTCTTATCCAGCCTTTGGGCACCTCGACACCTATATTGGTTTCCGTGTTATGTGTGGGTGTGCGTGGACTCTTTAGCCCTTTACCCTTTTGCCCTCTTGCCCTTTACCCTGTTTTCCCTTTTCCCTTTCCCCTCCGTAGAACTGGCATCTTGCCAGTGGCCCGGGAATAAGCCCTGGGTAGAACTGGCATCTTGCCAGTAGCTGGGTAATAAGCCCCGCGTAGAACTGGCATCTTGCCAGTGGCAGGAATAGGCATCTTGCCAGTGGCAGGAATAGGCATCTTGCCAGTGGCCGGGTAATAAGCCCCGCGTAGAACTGGCATCTTGCCAGTGGCTGCAGAAGATTCCCTGTGTAGAACTGGCATCTTGCCAGTGGCTGCAGAAGATTCCCTGTGTAGAACTGGCATCTTGCCAGTGGCTGCAGAAGATTCCCTGTGTAGAACTGGCATCTTGCCAGTGGCTGGGGAATCGGCTCTGCGTAGAACTGGCATCTTGCCAGTGGCTGCAGAAGATTCCCTGTGTAGAACTGGCATCTTGCCAGTGGCTGGGGAATCGGCTCTGCGTAGAACTGGCATCTTGCCAGTGGCTGGGTAATAGTCCCTGTGTAGAACTGGCATCTTGCCAGTGGCTGCGGAATAAGCCCTGGGTAGAACTGGCATCTTGCCAGTGGCTCCAGAAGTTAGAGTCGATGTCCCCTATTAAGGGGAGCACCTCTCCTGTCATACCGTACGTGCAACTTTCGCCGCATACGGCTCCTAAGTATCTTTTTGGCTACTGTGTATATATTGGTGGCAGCTTTGATGGACTGCTGTTAGGTTTTTAGGGTTCCAGTTGTCATGATTTCCATCTATGTGATGGAGGTGTACAACTTCATCGCTTAGTAACCTGTGTCCGCAATATCCACAGCAATGGTTTTGCTTTTTCAGGGCTTTAGAGGTA
>NZ_JAAHIE010000353.1:0-7998 GCF_010671945.1 Moorena sp. SIO4E2 | reverse complement strand
CTGAATTTTGCCCCCCTGACCCCCCAACTTTGGGGGGAACAAGAGTCAATTTGCTTCTAAAAGTCCCCCAGAATTGGGGGATTTAGGGGGCTTGGATGTAGCAAATGAGACTTCTCAGACAACCTCTGAGATGTAAGCTAATGCGCTACGCGCACGCTACTTGAAGTGCCGTCAGCTATCAGCTATCAGCTAATGCGCTACGCGCACGCGATCGCGTTCAGCTAGCAGGTGCTTTAACTACACGGGGTCGGATGAATAAAACGAGCAGGGATTTTCAACCAGCCGTACTAGCACTCCCCAGCTTGTTTACTACTTCCCGTTGATTAGCTGACCGCTGACAGCTGATAGCTGTTCGCGCAGCGTGCGCTTCGCGCATTAGCTGACCAGTTAAGTTATTTTTTAGTTCCTTCAATCATCACACCAACAAAGCCCAAATCATGAGTTTCCATAGAAAATCCTACTGATTCAAGCAACTCCTGGAAATAGCTGAAAGGATAAGCATTAGCATGATGCAATCCCCCTTCTAAAATTACTTGATTGCCATCGATACTTTCTACCTTAAAACCTGTTTTGTCATAATAGCGTAAGCGCTCATCCATGACTTCTTGGTTAGATTTAAACGTAGATATAAATACCTTTTTATCTACTACTTTTGCCAGGTTATCGAAAATAGCTTGATGAAGTTGTTGAGGAATATTTCCAATGGTATTCCATGCCAATAATCCGTAAGTAAACGTTTCTTGAACCAGAGTTGTTAAATGTTCTGCTCTTCCGGCTAAAATGGTGACATTATTAAAGGTAGAAGTGGAGTCTTTAGCTAAGGCTACAAGCTGTTCTGAAAAATCAATTCCTGTAATCTTTCCTACAATAGGGGCAAGCTTACGAACATAACGTCCCTCACCACATCCTACATCCAGAACACTATCTACCCCTTTAAAGGTTCTCAGTATAAAGTCATCCTCTAACTCCATATACTCCCTGATTCCTTCTGTCTGATTTTGAGGCTCCAGAAACTTTAATCCCATCCCTTCGTAAAAGTCTTTGCTATCCTTCATTAGTTTTTCTATCCTTTAACACTTTCAACTAGTTTACCAGCATTAAGTAAATTATGGAAAAACGTTTCTAAATCAGTTTTTTGCAGTTCAGGGTTAGCCAGGATTAACCGAATCATAACCAGACCTTGATAATGAGCATAGTTGACAAAAGCTGTTCCCGAATGAAATAATCGGTTGCGTATGTCTAGATTCAGCTGGTCTAACCCAGTAGCGTCAAGCGGTTCATCTTTGGGGATATAACGGAAACAAATATTCAAAAATTGTGGTTCAGCGATTAATTCTAAATTATCGCAACGGCGGATATACTCGGTGGCATAATTAGCTAGGTCAAATAAATGATTGACCAGCTGATCATAACCTTTTTTACCATAGTATTTCCAACACAGCCATAATTTGAGTGCATCTACTCTCCGACCACATTGTAACGACTTAGTCCCTAAATTGTATAAATCATTTTCATCATCATGGAATAGATAATCCGTACCTCCCCCAGAGCCAGCTTCTGACAATAGTCCTTTTTGTTTCACTAAAATAGCGGAACAAATTAAAGGAACTCCCATTAATTTATGGCCATCCCAAGTAAAGGAATCAACTAACTCACTTCCTGCTAACAAATGCTGGTGTTTTTCACTAAATAAAACCGGCCCACCCCAAGCCGCATCGACATGCAGCCACAAGCCATATTTCCTGGTAATTTCGGCAAGGGTCGGTAAGGGATCGAAGGCTCCTAAAACAGTTGTACCGGCAGTTGCACCCACAAAGAACGGTGTTTTTTCTTCTGACAAGCTCTGTTGAATGGCAGCTTCTAGTGCTGCGGGAATCATTTTGCCATCAACACCAGACTTAACCTTGACTAAATTTTTGATGCCAATCCCTAACAAATTAGCAGCTTTTAAATAGGAATAATGAGCTTGATCGGAAACAAAGGCGACTAACTGATTATTACCCAATCCCTGTAATTTAGCTTCCGGTAAAACTTGATGTCGTCCACAAAGCATTCCGATCAGATTAGCATTACTTCCTCCAGTTACCATCAACCCTTCAGCTTCCTTAAACCCCACTAAACTGGTCAATTTTTTAATCAATTCTATTTCCATCAGGGTGGCTACGGGGGCGACATCATAGGTGTGCATGGTAGTATTCGTGGCACTGGTAACCATCTCGGCTATTATTCCCGGAATACTAGACCCACTAAAAAGTAGATTAAAAAATTGAGTGCTACCGGTTCTAACGCTATAGTTCAGGTAAGATTCTACTATAGGAATTAACGCTTCTAAAGCGACTCCCTCATCGGGTAAGGTTAAATCGAGTTTTTCCTTAAGATCATTAGCGGTTTGATAATTAACGACGTTGGAATCCGGTTCCAAATTACCGTCTAAATAGTTGAGAATTATGGCAAGGGTTTTAGTCAGGGTTGTTTCTGTATCTTTCATAGGGAGTCGGGAGTGGGCAGTAGGGAGTAGTGGTTGGAAAAATTGACTCTATATTTATTATTGATTTTTACTATTAAAAACGCTATAAATGGATATATTATCGACGGTTATACTAGACTTTATTGTAAAAGTAACGAGCGGCAATGATATCATCATATCAGTTTTTTTATATTAAATCAAGCGAAAAAAAAATTAATTATTCTGTAAGGATTTAGCTATCAGCTATCAGCATTCAGCTTTGTGCTAAGGCTCACGGCTTAATGCTTACATAGTATTTTGGTTTATATCATGTCAGGATACCCTTAATTAAAATTTCCCCCATCTCCCCATCTCCCCATCTCCCCATCTCCCCATCTCCCCATCTCCCCATCTCCCCACCCTGCTACTCCCTACTCCCTAGCTCCATTAAAAACTGCTATAGTTATGACTAACGGTAAGACTTGGTGATAAAAACCCTGGGAGAGGATTTAATGAAACGACAAGTGAGACAACTTACCTTAGGAATGACTCTGATCGCTTTGTTGCTCGGGTCAGTTGCCTGTGAGTCAACCTCCTCTGTAAAAAAAACTAAAGTTCGTTCTGCCCATAGTAACTGGGTCGAGGAACAGTTTCAAACCCAAATCGTCAATATTGGTCTGGAAAAACTTGGTTATGAAATCGAAGAACCGAAAGAAATAACCTATCCGGTTATTTATGTGTCTGTGGCTAATGGCGACCTAGATTATAGTACTATCAACTATGAAATATCACATCTAGAATTCTTTAAAAATGCTGGGGGTACCAAAAAAATAGAGCGAGTTGGAGTTATTACTCCTGATGTGATACAAGGCTATCAAATCGATAAAAAAACGGCTGAGAAATATAACATTACTAACCTGGAACAATTTAAAGATCCAAAGATTGCGAAACTATTTGATACAGACGGCAATGGTAAAGCTAATTTAATCGGTTGTGATCCTGGTTGGTTTTGCGAAGTGATAATCGATCATCACCTCAAAGCTTACGGATTAGAAGATACCGTTGAACACACTAGAGGACAATACATTGTGCTACTCGCCGATCTTATGACTCGCTACAAACAAGGGGAAAGCGTTATTTACTATGCTCAGAATCCTCACTGGATATCTACAATATTAAAACCCGATCAAGATATAATTTGGTTAGAAGTTCCCTTTACCTCTCTTCCTGAATCCCAGAAAGATCTAACTGAAAAAGACACCTCTGTAGACGGAAAAAATCTGGGATTTACTGTCGATCGTCAGCGTATTGTTGCTAACAAGAAATTTTTGGCAGCTAACCCAGTTGCCAAACGTTGGTTTGAACTGGTTCAAATTCCGGTTGAGGACATTAACGTTGAAAGCCTAAAGATCAAAGAGGGTGAGAGCAGTCCAGAAGATATCCGTCGCCATGCTAAAGAGTGGGTTGAGAAGAATCAAGAGTTGTTTGATAACTGGATAGAAGAAGCAAAAAAGGCAGGAGGGGATTCTATTTAAAGTGAAGAGGCAATAGGCAAGAGGGAATAGGGAGTAGGGAATAGGGAGTAGGAAGTAGGGAAAAATTTTGTGTACTTAATAGCTATTAAAAACGCTAGATAATTTAAATTACATCTAAGCATTCAGCCGTGAGCTTTTAGCTCACGCTACGCGAACAGCTGTCAGCCTAATCCTTAAAATAAACCTCGTTCGCGTAGCGTGCGTGGCACAGGCTTCTAGCCTGTGAAGTAGCGCATTAGCTGTTCGCGTAGCGTGCGTGGCACAGGCTTCTAGCCTGTGAAGTAGCGCATTAGCTAATACCTGAATGCTTACTAGCAATGTTACTGTCCAGGTGGGAAATCAGCTAGTTGCTTAGCATCCGTGATCACGATTTGAGGCTTCCCATCCTGATTGGGAGGATAGAGACTAGCAGTTCCAGTCACATACACATAGCCTCGACCGGATTTGGCATAGCGGGTTTCAATTAGTCCCAATATGGTTTGAGCTGCTTGGGAATCCCGATCGGGAATCCAGAGATTAAACCGGTGAAATCTTGACCCAGCATAGATCAGAGCACCATTACCAGGCCATTTATTAATCCCTCCTTGCAGGTCACACAATACCGTGATTTGGTTGCTAGCTTTAGCCGCTTCTACGATCTCATTGTAGTTTAGACGCACCGATAGCACCCCGGCTTGACTGCCTGCGTTACGGTAGTCTTCTACCACCTGGTTTCGTAGATACCACCAAGGAATCAGGGTGGTATAGTCTCTGCTCTTTCCACCGGCATTGGTAGCTGGATCCCAAATCCCTATACCTTTTGCTTGAGCCTCCGCCTCCGCCTCCATAAACTCGCGGTGATAGAGGCGCGACGAGCCATATTTTACAAAATAAGGGCTCCAGCCTTCCCGCACAATGCGCACATTAAAATTCTCCTGCTCTCCGGCTTTGTAGATATAACAGAGCAATCGCCCATAATTGCCCCGATGTTTCACCAGGCAAACCTCCACCGGATCGTTGGTGTCGAATTCAAGATCCACCCATACATCCTGATTGGGTATCCCTTGCTCGTTTGTCCCGAAATACTCCTTCGCCCATTTTGAGGCCAGGATGCCAGCGTTGGTTATCGGTTTACTGCCAGCGCGCTGACTTTCCTCTGTGTCAAGACAAACAAACCGAATTGATTCTTGCTCATTATCCAAGAGTATCTTGATTGTGTCACCGTCAACAACTTTGATCAGTTTGATATTTTTGATGACTGTACCTTTCATTAGCTCTCCTCTTTGTTGGTCAACCATGAAATGAGGGATTAGAATTGCTTGTTGTTTGAGGTGCAGCGCCAGAATATATAATGGGTGTGAGATAACTGTTTTTCTGACCTTTCCTATAGGATATCATGTTTTTGCAAATCTAATTCGGTCAGTGGAGTTTCATCTCCAGTTTGATGCTGGTTAAGGCTCCTTTATTAGGGAGCAGGGAGCAGAGAGCAGGGAGCAGGGAAAAAATTTTGTGTACTTCATAGGTATTAAAGACGCTAGATAAGTAAAATTACACCTAAATATAAGAATATAAGTAGAGTTTAGGACATAGTATTTTGGTTTATCTCATGTCAGAATACCTTTACTTAAAATCTCCCCATCTCCCCATCTCCCCATCTCCCCATCTCCCCACCCTCCCTACTCCCTACCCCATTGAAAACTGCTATAGTTATGATTGACGGTAAGACTTGGTGATAAAAACCCTGGGAGAGGATTTAATGAAACGACAATTGAGACAACTTACCTTAGGAATGACTCTGATCGCTTGCTTAATGGGTTCAATTGCCTGTGAGTCAACCTCCTCTGGAAAAAAAACTAAAGTTCGCTCTGCCCATAGTAACTGGATCGAGGAACAGTTTCAAACTGAGATAGTCAATATTGGTTTGGAAAAACTTGGTTATGAAATCGAAAAACCCAAGGAAATTGACTATCCTATTATTTATGTGTCTGTGGCTAATGGCGACCTAGATTATAGTACTATCAACTATGAAAAATCACATATAGAATTCTTTGAAAATGCTGGGGGTGGCAAAAAGTTAGAGCGAGTTGGAGTGCTTACTCCTGATGGGGTACAAGGCTATCAGATCGATAAAAAAACGGCTGATAAATATAACATTACTAACCTGCAACAATTTAAAGACCCAAAGATTGCGAAACTATTTGATACAGACGGCAATGGTAAAGCTAATTTAATCGGTTGTAATCCTGGTTGGTTTTGCGAAGTGGTAATCGATCATCACCTCAAAGCTTACGGACTAGAAGATACCGTTGAACACATTAGAGGACAATACATTGTGCTACTGGCCGATGTTATGACTCGCTACAAGCAAGGGGAAAGCATTATGTACTATACTTATCAACCTCACTGGATATCTACAATATTAAAACCCGATCAAGATATAATTTGGTTAGAAGTTCCCTTTACTTCTCTTCCTGAATCCCAGAAAGGTCTAACTGAAAAAGACACCTCTGTAGACGGAAAAAATCTGGGATTTACTGTCGATCGCCAGCGCATTGTTGCTAACAAGAAATTTTTGGCAGCTAACCCAGTTGCCAAACGTTGGTTTGAACTGGTTCAAATTCCGGCTGAGGACATTAATGTTGAAAGCCTAAAGATCAAAGAGGGTGAGAGCAGTCCAGAAGATATCCGTCGCCATGCCAAAGAATGGGTGGAAAATCGTCAAGAGTTGTTTGATAGCTGGGTAGAAGAGGCAAAAAAGGCAGGAGGAGATTCTATTTAAAGGGAATAGGGAATAGGGAATAGGGAATAGGGAATAGGGAATAGGGAATAGGGAATAGGGAGTAGGGAGTAGGGAGTAGGGAGTAGGGAGTAGGGAGTAGGGAGTAGGGAAAAAATTTTTCTATCTCATCGGTATGAGAAAGGTTAAATAAGTTAAATTACATTAACAAAAAAAGCGATCGCATAACTTTAGCGATCGCTTTTTTTGATTACCCCTAAAACTCCCCAAAAAAAAATTTCAAAACCCTTGACAAACTATTTTGTTATCGTTATCATTATTGTAATAATGATAATGATAACGACGAATTCAATCTTTGATTCATGTCAAAAAACCCAAACCTAAAAAAACAACCTGTTGAGCACACTCTAAAGCGATGCAGCGCGGTCTTGGGGGTTTCCCCCATGAGCGACTGCATCAAGACAAGGCTCTCGTCAAGCAGTAATTCATAGTATGCACATGCTTTATACACTTGGCTATGCCGAGATTTGCGAGTGGAGCCCTCTGGAGCCAACTGGTGTTCCAGACGAAGTGATTACGACAATGATGAAGTATTGGCTGTTGCCATAACACCTTAAAAAATTTCTGGGGGGAAAATCCCCCCAGGGCACAGGCTCCGGTCTGTTCGGGCAGCGTGACCTTTGGCCAATCAAATAAGATCACATCAGGTTAGGTTTGGGATCTGACTGACATCAAAATTTCAATCCACTTACTGTGGCATTGAAAAAGCCGTGGACATTATGTCTACGGCTTTTTTTTTACTATATTTGGGTTGATAATGCGGGTTTATTAAGACTTCAACTTTATCAAGTTAGTGCTGATTAGTTTAAGACTTATAGCATTTCGATTTGAGTTGTGAACATACTACCTTATGGAAATCAAAGAAGTGTGTTTATAACTATATACAAACGCTATATCATCCATTAAAATCCAAAGAGAATCAGTGGTCTAATATCAAAGCCTCTAGGACACCTTTTTCAACCATATCCAGGTTGAGAATGTAATCAATTTTATCAAAGGTATCGCGAAGAGGTCTTTTAGCTGTTAGCCAACCAAAACCATCGGTAATCCAGATAAATTCGTGACCATCTTGTTTCCACTGTAAAAATATCTCGCTATACTCACCAGCTGTCGCTTTTAGTTTAGAGCCACCACCTCTATAAAAGTTTGTTTCGATTAAAGCGATGCAGCGCGGTCTTGGGGGTTTCCCCCATGAGCGACTGCATCAAGACAACCAGTTTATTAGGAGTATTAATTGCAAA
>NZ_JAAHIE010000352.1:5542-8031 GCF_010671945.1 Moorena sp. SIO4E2 | reverse complement strand
TGATATCAATCGCCTCAAACAAGTCCTACTGAATTTGATTGATAATGCCGTAAAATACTCTAGTGTCGATAAACCAGTCACTGTTAAGTTAACTCAGGTGGATGGCCGTGGCAGAATTGAGGTCTGTGATCGTGGTATTGGTATTCCTTTAAAACAACAAGCCCGTATTTTTGACCGCTTCTATCGGGTCGATGAAACTAGAACTCGTTCTACCGGTGGCGCGGGTTTGGGTCTATCCATTGTCAAGACTTTGGTCGAGGGGATGGGGGGGAGTGTGAAAGTGCGATCGCAGTTAAACAAAGGAAGTATATTTACGGTTTGCTTACCGTTACAGTGGTAGGGAATACTGCCGGGCATCAGGATTTTGGTATCACTATTTTATTATCGGTAGGGTTTTCCAGGAGATGTTGCTATTCTACTATGGCAAGAGACAAGTATCATGAATTAGTAAAAGCAGCGCTAGTCAAGGAAAGATGGTTGATTACGGATGACCCCCTCATTGTAGAAGCTGGCAAACGTAAGATTCAGGTTGATTTAGGAGCTGAACGGTTAATTGCTGCTGAAAAAGATGGTGAAAAAATTGCTATAGAAATAAAAAGCTTTATTGGTGTCTCAACGCTTCATGATTTTTATCAAGCTTTGGGTCAGTTTAGTTTTTATAAGTATGCTCTTGAAAAAAAGATGCCGGAACGAACATTATTTTTAGCTGTACCAGATGATACCTATGAAGATTTTTTCAAGGAAGACTTTATTACAGAACTACTGGCTCGCTATCAGGTTAAAATGTTGGTGTATCGGATCGATGAAGCAACTATTGAGCGATGGATAAACTAGGGAAGTATAAGTCAATTGTTCGTAAAATTACCATAGAAACTGGGAAGCTGGGTGAGCGTCCTGATGATCAGGTTAAGAGTCAGATTATTTTAGATGATGAGAGGGGACACTACCTGCTGTATTTCAACGGATGGCGTGGCTCTAAACGCACTTACGGTTGTTATCTACATATTGATGTTAGTAATGATGGAAAAGTTTGGGTACACTACGATGGCACTGATTTGCGTATTGCTGAGAAATTGGTAGAGCTATCAATTCCTAAATCAGATATTGTATTAGGATTTATCTCACCAATTAGGCGAGCAGATACTGGTTTTGCTATCAGGTAAATCTTAGGATTGGCGAATGCGTTCGCGTAGCGGCTCGTACCGAGCATCGCTTAGCATAACCTAGGGTCAATCCCGTTTACAGTCCCTGACTCTGACTATGATGATCAGCTACTAGCCGGGAAACTGCCACCAATGAAGTGAATATCACTGAAAGTTTCGATCCACAAACGAGCGCCACAATCAAGTGGATTATCCGGCTGATAAACAATCTTACAAGGACCGAGGATTTCGACTTCGTTGCCGTAGAGATTAGTGCCCTTTCGTTTTACTGAAATCACTGGCTTCCGATCTTTGGGGCTTTTCTTGATATTCGAGCCAATGTGATTGCGATTGACATTAATCTTAGCTAAAGCGGGGGGACGACTGGTACGCCATTTGCCCTTTGGTCCACGGGTACCTTTAGTAATTTGTGGCAAATGGTTGAACAGAGGAATAATCCAGAATTTCCCGGTTTTATAGGCACCCCGGACGCGACCCTTCTCAAGGAGTTGTCGCAATCGTCTAGAGGAAATTCCTAATAAAGATGCTGCTTCAGTAGTACCAACACACTTGTTCATCAGTTGACTCTCCTTTAACTATTCCTATAATAATAGTCTAATAGATAAAAGAAAAATTGACAATGTCAGGGAATCGGGAATCGGGAATCGGGAATTGACGGAAGATTTAGGATATGGTTGGTGGATGCGTTCGCGCAGCGGCTCGTACCGAGCATCGCGTAGCGTGGCCTAAGGCCAATCGCGTAGCGGCTCGTACTGAGCATCGCGCAGCGGAGCCAATCCCTATCGCAATAGTTAGTTCACTAAAATAATTAATCAATTAATTATTGAGCTTGGTACACAGGATTTTTCCCCACTCCACAACTCCCTGCTCCCTGCTCCCTGCTCCCTATTCCCTACTCCCTACTCCCTACTCCCTAAAAAATTTGTTACAAAAATTTTCAAAATATGTTATAATTAAAGATTATTTGTGTTATAATAAAAATACCGTGGGCGCTAAAACGCTCCACGGTAAGAGCCAGCCGACAGTTTCTCCAGGACCCCAGGCTGGCTCTAGACCCCCAGTTAAGGAGATACCTAATATTTTATGTCCTACTCTCAACGCCTATATCCATGGGCGCTCATTCGTCTATTGCCGAAGATGCAGCGGATGGTTGTGCGTCGTTTTCGCAACCGATCAGATGCGGAGGGGCACTTGCAGGCTCTGAAACGACTGATGCCTGATGCTGATTTTATTATTATCTTCGATTTAGGAGACCCGATAGACGGCCAGCCTATAGACGACCAGCCTATAGACGAAGAATCTTAAGGAGCAGGGAGTGTGGGAAGT
>NZ_JAAHIE010000352.1:0-4978 GCF_010671945.1 Moorena sp. SIO4E2 | reverse complement strand
GGAGGTGGTAGTGAAGCGAAATTGCGCTCAGCCGTCCAGGCACTAAGAGCAGATCAAACCTTGAACCAACTAGAACCGTTGTTAGCTTTTTTCGCTAGCTTTGTATTAGAAATACCCTTAATTCAACAAATCATGAGGTGGGATATGACAGTATTACGTGAATCACCCTGGTATCAGGAAATTTTACAAGAGGGTGTTGCTCAAGGGATTGAACAAGGGATTGAACAAGGCATTGAACAAGGGATTGAACAAGGCATTGAGCAAGGCATCCAACAAGAACGTCGAGGCAGTTTAGAGCGCATCCTTAAACTGCGATTTTCAGAGATTCCTTTAGAGATATCCCTGAGAATTCAAGCTTTAACTCTCGAACAACTAGAAGAGTTGATGGCAATAGCATTAACCGTTAACTCTTTAGATGAGTTTAGTGAACAGTTGCGAATGTAGAATTTAGAATGTAGAATTTAGAATGTAGAATTGGGAATTAATAATGTAGAATGTAGAATTGGGAATTTAGATAGAATGTAGAATTGGGAATTCACCATTCTGTCTTCACCATTCTGCCTTCACCATTCTGCCTTCACCATTCTTAATTCTAAATTATTCATTCTTAATTTTTAATTCACCATTCTGCCTTCACCATTCACAATTCTAAATTCTACATTCTGCATTCTAAATTCTTAATTCTGCCTTATTTGACTAAAGCCCGGAAGCGAATAAATCCATAGGAATTGGGTGGGTTTCCGGGTGAATCAGCGTTTGGCACATCCCCAACTTCCACTACTACTACTCCATTTTGATTGAAGGTGACATTACATCCCGATGGCACTGAGGTTCCTGGCCCGTAATACCGACCGCGATCGCTATCGGGAATATTAGTAAGATAGATGTTCGGTTCAGCTGGACCACCTGAGGCTAGGGCAGTAGTGCTCTGGAACATGGCAATCCCGACATCACTACTTGGGAAGCCAGCTGTGGCATTAAAGGAATCGGTAATAAAGGTAGTTTCCCCAGGCACTCGGTCACAGATGCGCAGGTTTTTAGCATCGTTGCTGCCATTGGAGAGGAAATATACAGTATACTCTAACTCATCCCCTGGCATCACTTGCCCAGAGTTAATTAATCCCCGCAGATACACATCAGGATTCGGCCAGTTGGGGTCATTGTCATCAGCAGCACGGTCGGAACCAACGTTATTCTCAGAACTGCCACCATCAATGCCATCGATAAAGGGTGAGCCGGATTGCGGTAGCTCTATCCACTGGTTGGTATCTTTGGGTTTAATAGCAGTAATCCGCTTGACCAGGATGACATTGGGCAAGATATTGTTATAAACTCCAACACTAGTTTGGCGTACACTCACCGTATCTGTATCCCTGGTTTCCAGGAATTCAGGACAACGGCCATTGGCATCATTACTAAGGGTATGCTCCCAGCAAGCACTAGTATTTCCGTCTTCTCCATTGGGGGTGAGACTAATCGATTGACCAGTGCTTGCCCCATCTAAGTCTCGTTGGTAGGTGTCATCCCACAGATTCAATTCAGCTGAGGGTGGAGTATTGATGGCGTTATTGGAGCCATAAGCAATGTAGTCTACAATCTTGAATTCCTCGTCATACAGCCAGATATCTTCTCCAGCATTGTTAAGTTTGGCTGCCTTTCCTAACCAATCCTGGAATGCAGCATCGGGAGCTTGATGGTCTGATGTATTGTTGCCAATCCAAATAACAGCGTATTCCCCTGGTTGGAGAGTGGTGTTGTTGGGGAAGATATAGGCCGGATTAGCAGCATCACCAGTAATGTTGCCAGTATTATCAGTACTGTTAAAAATCAGGTTGCTATCGGCTAGCTTCCAGTTACTGATATCTACAGCATTATCGGAAGAGTTATAGAGTTCGATGAATTCATCATTAGCTTCAGCACTGCTGCCAGTTTGGGCGTAGAGGACTTCGTTGATAACGATATTTCCGGCTTCCGGTGAAGCTTCTTCCGGGACTATGCTGGCTGAAGGTTCTTTCGGGACTAAACTGTAGGTATAGGTGACACACAATCCGGCGGTTGCCTCGCTACTAGAGCCAGTGGAAGCGTTCTGAGAGTTAATGAAAGTAGCTGCAGAGGTAGTATTCACCGGGATACTGACGGTTTCCACTGGTGATGAGGAGCTAATGAAATCAGCTAGGTTAGTGTACTCCTCGGTATGGGTTTCATAGGCAAGAATCGTGGGAGTCCTGCCACCGGAAGTGCCGCTAAAGTCAGGAGGATCACTACCATCGAAGGCTGGTAGATTGAAGTCGGTGGATTGGTTGTAATTTCTGGTAATATTGGCGTTAGTATCAGGCAAGGAAACACTGACTTCTCCCTCCTGGTTCACGGTTATTGTTTTTGGCTGGTCTGCCGTATTCTCGTAGATTAACTCTTGTGCAATCAGGGTACTCAGGGTTAGGTCTACCCTGGCCAGGCTCCCTAGAGCAGAATCAAATTTCTCTACGTTCAGGGTTTCAGTCCAATTGGTAGCCTGGAGTGGTATGATATCGCAAGCGACAATAGTGTTGGCTTTAAGGGTAAGTCCAGCATCAATACTGGTATTGTTGTCTCCCGCAGCCAAGGTGAAGGTATCGGTGCGACCTGTGACTGGATCGGCATCACTGTCTAGGGTGTCATCCCCAGCATCTTGGCGAGTGAAGCTATAGCCCACAGCAGGGGAGGTGAATTCAATGATGTAATCCCCTGGGTCAAGGTCGCTGAAACTGTAGTTACCACTACTGTCGGTAAAAGTGGCATCAACTAAGGTGTTGTCAGATTTGTAGATATTGACTAGGGCGTTGGGAATTCCAGGCTCTCCAGGATCTTGGATGCCATCACCATCTAGGTCTTCCCAGACTTGATCCCCTACAGAGGCAGTCGTTGGTGTAGAGTTAGCGATCGCAATTTGATAATCCTCTACCTCACCATCACTAGCGGCACCAGTAGGAGTAAGGCCAGTATCAGAACTATACCGGAAACGTGCATAAGTATTACCAACGGTAGCTCCAGCTGGTACAGTTAGGTTTAATGCGATCGCATTTCCACTAGGACTAGCATTGGTAGCAATTTGCTCACCACTATCATCAAAGTCTCCATCTGCGTTCCAGTCAATCCAAGCATTCAGCACTCCAGACCCGGCTGTAGTGATATCTAATCTAACATTATCCGATATCGGTAGAGTTTGTCCTTGTAGGCTAGCGCTATTAATTTGAACCCCATCATCGGTATCATCGGTAGCGTTATTGTTATTATCGGTGCCATCTCCAAAGCCATCCGTATCAGCTGTTACTCCTGCCCCTAAATAGGTGCTATTGTCAATGGTATGGGTAGGACCACTATTAGCGGATAAGGTTTGGTAATCCCCATTACCGGTGCTGGCGGTAGTATCAGGAGCATCACCATAGTCAACAGTTGTTGTAGGAGGCGTTACTGTAATTTCAGTACAGTCACCAAATGTCGCTGTATTTGGGTCATCCGACGTCCCTGATGCCTGATTTCCACTGGCTTCCCCTTCATAGTCAATTGAAGCCTGGTTACAAACCTTTTCCCCAGGCGCAGCTGTAACAGTGACCTCAAAGGACATGGTCACCGTCTCGTTAACGTTTAACTGCCCCCCCTGGGTGGTGTTTGCCCCCGTACCTACACGAAAGATAACGTTGGTGCCATCAAACTCAGCTTCATCAGTAGCACCATCGGTTTTAGTCACTCCATTAATTTTCAACGATCCCGGTACAAAGGTTGTTCCTGTCGGAATGATATCCGTAATCACCGTGTTAACGGCGTTATCATTCCCTGTATTTGTAACACTAATGGTATAACCAATCGTATCCCCATTCTGATAAGTTGTTTGGGGGGTGGTCTTCTCAAACTCAGTGACCAGATTCGGTTCAAACACCTCCACCCCAAAGAAGTAAACCATAGGCCAGATGCCATCACCTGACGTGGATAGGTTCAAATCAATACTGGTTGCATTGGTCGGAATGACGTTGTTGGCTTCGTTCCAAGCCGTCAGATCTAGAAGATCAATATCCACAACCATATTGTAGGGATCATTAGGAGTACGACTTGTGACATGAGACCCATACTGAGAAATTGTGCTGTTATAAAAGTTATTTAATGGGTTCACGGGGTCGGACACCGGAGTATTATTAATCGACAGTGTATCGCCGCTTACATCCGGCTCGCCATCCCCCGCGAATGCACCCATAAAGACACTAAAGCCTGGTGTTGGTGGCGTCCTTAGCCCAGTTAAGGTTTGGGTATTGCCGGTATTGAACCCTGAGAAGTCGTACCCGTCGAAAACAGTCATATTCCGTCGGGGCTCACTTGGATCTTCGTACACCACGATTAATGACCAACCAGCATTGGGATAGGTAAATCCTGTGCCTGTACTTGCCTGTACATTCGCTAGAGTATAGGTACCACTCCCAGCCGCTTGCACCAAACTTGTCACATCCGCGAAGGAGCTGTATACATCCCAGCCGCTTGTTGCAGAGTTATCAATACTTGTGAACGTATCTGCCGTAACGGTCTGATAGCCTCCCTCTGGCGTAGCTAACAAGGCTTCATTTCGCTTACTGGCATCCGGTGCAGGCGTGGTGGCACCGTCAGAGGTGCCCCCCCAGTAAAGACCTGCAAACAACACATTGGCACCGACAGGCAGGGTTAAATCGGCAGAGCTAGAGTTAAAGGTACTTGGATCGCTATCGGAATCTAGCATCTGCATGGCCAGACCACCGCTGTTGTTGCCGACATTGCCAGTGGCTAGTCCGTTTAAGCAGGATGCATTGGTGCGATCGCAAATCAATGAGGCATTACCAATCGCCACCATATTACCGGGCACGTGGGCGCTGTAACGCAAACTAAATGGCCTTGGCCCTGTGGCGAGTGACGCATCAATACCAACCTGCCCTGCTACTTCAGTAGGAGTAGACACCAGCAAAGCAGAACCTGTCAC
>NZ_JAAHIE010000351.1:0-8040 GCF_010671945.1 Moorena sp. SIO4E2 | reverse complement strand
TGGCTTGAGCAAGTGCTTCCCCAGTGCCAGGATAAATTGGTGCTGGTGATGGTGCATCACAATGTCATCGAGCATTTGCCGGATCAAGCTAACCATCCCTTGGGACATCGGTATATCTTGGAAAATGCTCCAGTATTACACAATATTCTCAAAACTGCTGGGGTCAATCTACTATTTACAGGTCACTTGCATGTACAGGATATCGCCTATCAAGAGGGAGTCTACGAAATCACAACAGGTTCATTAGTTAGCTATCCTCACCCCTACCGGATATTGCAGTTGTGTACCGATAATCAGGGCAAAAGATGGTTGCAAATTGAATCTCATCGAGTGGAATCAGTCCCTGGTTGGGAAAACCTAACCCAAATATCTAGAGAATGGATGAGCGATCGCTCTTATCCATTCATGGTGAAACTCCTGACTTCTCCCCCCTTAAATTTACCCGATTCAGATGCCCAGAAACTTGCTCCCAGTCTACGCTACTTCTGGGCTCATATTGCTGATGGTGATGCTGTATTCAACTTTCCTGAGTTTCCTACCCCAGTTCGTCGCTATTTTGAGTCATTTAGCACCCATACCAGTGATGGTAAACCTGCTCTGATTGATAATCAGACCACTCTGTTGCTGACAAAAAACCAATGACTAAGACGGCTTTTATTGAAGAAATTCAACCACCACAACTAACCTCATAAGCTCAGGGATTTCCTCAACCAGGAAAGCCATCCTCTACTCCTTGACCTTGACCAGGAAAGCCATCCTCTACTCCTTGACCTTGACCAGGAAAGCCATCCTCTACTCCTTGACCTTGACCAGGGAAGTCATCCTCTACTCCTTGACCTTGATCCGGTAGCTGAACAGGAATTTCCGTTTCCGGCTCGGGTTCGGGTTCTGGCTCAGGTTCCGGCTCAGGCTCAGGTTCCGGCTCAGGTTCCGGCTCCGGTTCCGGCTCAGGTTCAGGTTCAGGCTCGGGTTCAGGTTCAGGTTCCGGCTCCGGTTCCGGCTCCGGTTCCGGCTCAGGCTCAGGTTCCGGCTCAGGCTCAGGTTCCGGCTCAGGTTCCGGCTCAGGCTCAGGTTCCGGCTCAGGCTCAGGTTCAGGTTCCGGCTCGGGTTCAGGTTCCGGCTCAGGTTCCGGCTCAGGCTCAGGTTCCGGCTCAGGCTCAGGCTCAGGTTCCGGCTCAGGTTCCGGCTCCGGCTCCGGTTCCGGTTCGGGCTCCGGTTCGGGCTCCGGTTCCGGTTCGGGCTCCGGTTCCGGTTCGGGCTCAGGTTCCGGCTCCGGTTCCGGCTCCGGTTCCGGCTCCGGTTCGGGCTCCGGTTCCGGTTCCGGTTCCGGCTCTAGTGGTTTGTCAACGTCTTCGGGATCCAGTTCAACAGTTTCATCATCCTGCTCAGTGTTAAGAAACTCACCGGTTTCTAAGGTAGACCTAATATCTAACTGGTTAACCTGATCAGTGATATCAGCATTGGAATTCTCAGAACCCACATCTTGATCGAAGACATCAACACCAGGATCAATCACAGTAAAATCAGCACTGGGAAACTCGTCCGATTCACTCCCCCGAAGACGAATGAAAGTAGGATTAACTATTATGTTGTTGCCCATAATAGGATCTTGCGCCTCTAGAGCATCTGCAATTTCCCCTCGCACTAAATCCAAAGCTTGATCTGGACTATCCGCCGGTTCTGTCTGGGTCAAATTCAGCCCCTTGACTAATTCACTGGTTTCATAAAACTCTCTGAGGTCAAATTCATAAACCTGCTCAATTCGATCCTCGGTTATGACCACGATCTGCCCAGCTTTTAATTCCCGACCTTGAGAACGAGTGCGATTATAGACCACAATACCGCTATTGGTCAGAGCTCCGACAATTGTTGTATTGGTGTCAGTGATATATCGCATGAACAGAGCTGACCCCCTAATCCCAGCTACAGCATTGGGTGTACGCACTCGAGTTTTACCCCGATCTGGAGGAATTAATAGCAGCAGTGTGCCATTGGATAGCTCAAAGGTACGACTTCTAGGTATAAATCGAAAGACAGCTAACTCTCCTTGTCGGGCTAGGGAACCATCATTGAAGCGCAGTTGAGCCATGGAGGAGCGAGCTGTTACCAGTGCATCTCCTATAGTCATGGCATCAGATGGACGGGCTGGTCGAGCTGACTGATTTTGAGGAATCAATCGCACTCGGTTACGTAGCTTCTCTACCACAGCACGAGTTAAAGGAATTTCGGCACTGACTGGTTTAGAAAAAATTAGTGAATTAACGCTCCATAGAGAGATGGAAAGTACTAGGACTGTCTTGCGAAACACGGGGCAACTCCAATAGCTCAAAGGTCAGTATTTTCAGGTAGTTGAGAGGTCAGCATTCAGCTATCAGCCATCAGCTGATTTAACAGAAATTAAACGAATGCTTAGCTATTTTCTTGATGCAGTCGCGTTTTCGACGCTGGGACTTTCCCGATAAGAACCTCAAGTAGCGTGCGTGGCACAGGCTTCGACGCTGGGAGGTAGCGCATTAGCTGATAGCTTACGGGGCTTTGGCGTTGCCTTCTCGAAAAGTAGGTACAAAACTCTCCTATACGAGATTCTGTAGGCTCTAATTCAAATCAGGATATTTTTTCTTCAGAGTAATCTGAAATACCGATTGGTCAATCCTGAAAACACCGCTGGTAGTTAGTAATTATTAGCTGGGAGAAAAATCCTCTACCTACATTGAGCAATTTTGGTAAGCTGTTGCCCATTTAACTTGTCTATTGTTTAGTCTAGGTAAAAACACCAAACCCCTTTCCCATCATTCTCGGTGGCTCTGCCCCCTTGCCGATTCAATCTATCAATTAGATGCCTCAAAGCTTAGCAATGACTATTCTATAACAATGATTCTTCAAACGTGAGGTTTGAAGTTTAATTTAAGCTACAGATAATTTAGCGTTTATAACCCTAAATAAAGTTTTAGTAAATTAATGATATTTTGTTAATTAAATATGGTTTTAAAAAATAAAAATATTCACGACGAATATGATGATATTAAGGCTCCCCAGCACCAGATTAAAAAAAACTATTTAGCAACTTTGGGACATCTAATTTTATTAAGTACACTGACAATCAGTAAACCCGCTTGGTCTGGATGTCACCCTATAGACAGTATTTCCCATCAGTCAGCAGTCAGTTTAGTGTTTAGTGGTACAGAAAACCAAGCTAATACTAATCAGCTAAAACAGCATTGTACTCCTAAGTTATCTCAGGTTAAAATCGGGAGTGGTGGAGAACTATTATCTTCCTTTGTTGTTAGTGAGCACTCATCGGGTTCTAGCTCAACTGAGGTAGTTGACAGGTCACAGATATCTCAAGGTAAACCTGCTTCTGGAGATAATCGTTCAAACTCAGATTCCAAAGCTAATGATCGAGACCCGGAACTGGGGGTGCTGCGTTTGCGGCTCCAAGAAAAACCACCGACTCCCCGTAAACCTACAGTATATTTACAGGGTAGAGTCAGTTATTTCAGAAGCGATAATATTTTCGCTGGAGTCGATCCAGTTGATGATGGTTTGTTGAAACCAGGACTAACCCTATTAGCTCTACCATCCCTCGGACCTGACACTAAGCTCATAACGTCAGTAAGTGGTAATGTAGTGCGTTATGGAGATAGATCCCAACTTGATTATAATCAACTGAAAGTTAAGCTGGGAGTTCGTCAGCAGCTATTGAAAAGAACCTATGGGGAGTTAGGATGGAGCAATCAACAGTTATTCAAGCAAGAGGGAGGCGATCGCTTCGCTCATTATAATTCTCTGTATCTTAGACTCAGCCGACGGGATTGGTTAGCAAAGCACTTAGCCTTAGATACGTCCTATAAGTTAAACCTACGTTTTGCTGATCCAGACACACGATCTAAGATTAGTAATGTTTTCAGAGCATCTTTAGCCTATTACCCCTACCCCCGATTTAAAGCAGCTATTAATTACCAAATTGCCTTATCTGATTATACCGAAAGGGAACGGTATGATGACTATCATCAGTTAATTGGTCGTGTCAGTTATAAGATTTCTAGCAATAGTCAAATTTATTTGTATGGTGGACAAAGCTTTGGTTCGTCGTCCAACTCCAGAATTAATTTTGATGGGACAGTTTTCGGTACAGGGATGAGTTTTAATTTACCTCTGTTTTGAGCAAGTCAGATTGTACGCTTTTCAGCAGCCAGCCGTCAGCCGTCAGCCGTCAGCCGTCAGCTGAATTCTTACCTCCAAAGCGCCCCTATTCACAATTTAAATGTATGACAGCATTAGCTAAGTTGTATATGGTATAATAATTTATAATAAAAGCGTAGTCGTTATGAGTTTGCTTTAATGTCCAACTCCCCTGTAGAAAATCTTGTCATCATCGGTTCTGGTCCTGCCGGTTACACAGCAGCGATTTATGGCGCACGAGCTAACCTGAAACCCTTAATGTTTGAAGGCTTCCAAGCTGGGGGAATCCCTGGTGGACAGCTGATGACTACCACAGAAGTAGAAAACTTCCCTGGCTTCCCAGAGGGAATCACCGGACCTCAATTAATGGAACGGATGAAGGCTCAAGCAGAACGCTGGGGAACGGAATGCTATACCGAAGATGTGATCTTTGTAGATTTAAGTCAGCGTCCCTTCATTGTGCGCTCTGAGGAACGGGAAGTAAAAACCCATAGTATTGTGATTGCTACCGGAGCAACAGCGAAACGGTTGCATTTACCCAGCGAAGCTCAGTACTGGAGTAATGGTATCTCAGCTTGTGCCATCTGTGATGGTGCATCTCCCCTTTTCAGTGGTCAGGAAGTGGCGGTAGTCGGGGCGGGTGACTCAGCGGCAGAGGAAGCTGTATATTTGACCAAGTATGGCTCCCATGTTCATATGCTAGTACGTCGGGATGAGATGCGAGCTAGTAAAACCATGCAAGACCGGGTGTTGAATAATCCCAAAATTACTATTCACTGGAATACTCAGCCAGTGGATGTGTTTGGAGAAAATGGTTCGATGACTGGGGTAAGAGTCCAGGATACTCAAACTGGTGAACAAAAGGATATTTCAGTTCGGGGAATGTTTTACGCTATTGGTCACACTCCTAACACGTCCTTGTTTAGAGGACAACTGGAGTTAGATCAGGTGGGTTACATTGTCACTAAATCCGGCTCGGTGGAAACCAGTGTAGAGGGAGTCTATGCGGTTGGTGATGTCCAAGACCATGAGTTCCGTCAAGCCATCACTGCGGCTGGGACAGGTTGTATGGGGGCTATGTTAGCAGAACGCTGGCTATCTGCCAATAACCTAACTCATGAGTATCATCAACAACCGGCATCAGAACAGCCAACGGCTGAAAAACCTGAAGAAACGGAAGAAAAACCAATAGCTGAGACGGCGGAAACCTTTGATATCAAGGAAACACGCCATCTGGGGGGCTATGCCTTGCGTAAACTGTTCCATGAAAGCGATCGCATAATCATGGTCAAGTATATTTCCCCTAGTTGTGGTCCTTGTAAGGTTCTCAAGCCCATGCTGGATAAAGTAGTAGATGAGTATAATGGCAAAATTCACTTTGTCGAGATCGATATTGACCAAGACAGAGAAATAGCTGAAAATGCTCAAGTGGTTGGAACACCTACGGTACAGTTATTTAAAGACAAAGAGTTCCTAGAGGAATTTAAAGGAATTAAGCAAAAGAGTCAGTATCGTCAAGCCATTGAACGCCATTTACCAACTACTGTTTAATAGATAGGCAAAAGGCAAAAGGCAAAAGGCAAAAGGCAAAAGGTAGACAAGATTGTTTATCTGATCAGTATGATAAATGCGTAAGCTTTCAGCTGTCAGCCGTCAGCTTATTTTATTCAAAAGCTGTTCGGTATAGCATGCGTTATGGGCATAAACTGTTCGCTGTAGCGTGACTACAGGCCCAAAGCTGATAGCTGTTCGGTGTAGCGTGCGCGTAGTGCATTAGCTGATAGCTGATAGCTGATAGCTGATAGCTGATAGCTGATAGCTGATAGCTTACATAAATGCTATGACTATCAAGGATGAAGGATGACCTCAACCAAACAATCATTCCCCAGCTTTTTGTCTTTTACTAGAGGGCCTAGTCTATCCATCAAACTAATGGTAGCGGGACTAGTGATTACTGGGTGCTTTATCGTAGTAGCCATTTTCGCTCCCACTTTTCAAGCTTGGGGATGGCTACAAGACCCTACCCAGTCCCTCAGTAATCCCATTCATGAACCACCGAGCTGGAATCACTGGTTTGGTACCTCTCGCCAGGGTTATGATGTCTTCTCTCGCACCTGGTTTGGCTCTCAAGCTGCTCTAAAAGTAGTCGTTCTCGCCACCACCCTCAGCCTGATCATTGGTGTCCCTTTGGGGTTAATCAGTGGTTATCTCGGTGGCAAACTGGATCGGGTATTACTGTTTTTAATGGATACGATCTATACCTTGCCAGGACTACTGCTATCGGTGACTCTGGCCTTTGTAGTCGGTAGAGGAGTCTTCAATGCTGCGATCGCATTAAGTATTTCCTATGTCCCCCAATACTATCGGGTAGTCCGGAATCACACCACTAGCGTCAAAACTGAATTGTTCATCGAAGCCGCTCAAGCCCTGGGAGCTTCCCCTGGTAGGATATTATCGCGCTACCTATTTCTCAATGTGATTCAAAGTGTACCAGTTCTATTTACCCTCAACGCCGCTGATGCCATTTTAATCTTGGGAGGACTGGGATTTTTAGGATTAGGATTGCCAGAACAAACCCCAGAGTGGGGTCATGACTTACGTCAAGCCCTCGATGCCTTACCAACTGGCATTTGGTGGACAGCGCTTTTCCCTGGTTTAGCCATGACACTGATGGTGGTAGGATTGTCCTTAGTAGGAGAAGGATTAAGTGAGTTGATTAATCCCCGATTTCGTCAGAAACATTGAAATTTTATAAAACCCTCTTGCATTTTGCCTTTTGCCTTTTGCCTTTTGCCTTAAAATGACTCAGGACAAATGACTCAAAACTAATGACCCAAGCCATAGGCATTGATTTAGGTGGCACTGCGATTAAGTTGGGACGCTTCCGTGAAGATGGAACCGAACTGGAGTCTCTAACAGTAGATACACCCCAACCTGCAACACCGACAGCGGTGATCGAAGCAATAGTAGCAGCAATCTCTCGTCTCGATACCAGGGAAGACGTGATTGGTATCGGGCTTGGATGTCCTGGCCCTGCCGATGTTGCTGGTAGAATTGCTAAGGTTGCCATTAACCTAACGGATTGGCACGATGTTCCCCTAGCCGATGAGTTAGAAGCCAAAGTCGGTTATCCCACAGTTGTTGCTAATGATGCTAACTGTGCTGGTTTAGGAGAAGCTTGGTTAGGGGCTGGTCGTCGGTTTAGGAATTTGATTCTACTCACCCTAGGCACAGGAGTAGGAGGGGCAATAATTTTCGATGGTCAACTCTTCACAGGTCATCTCGGGTCTGCTGGGGAGTTGGGGTTAATTAATCTATATCCCGATGGTCCCGAGTCTAATACTGGTAATCGGGGTTCTCTAGAGCAATACCTTTCCATTAGGGCAATCCGAGGCAACAGTGGCAAAGAACCAGCAGAACTTGGTAAATTAGCCCAGCAAGGAAACCAGGAAGCTTTAGAATTTTGGGCAGATTACGGACGCTTATTAGGGATTGGGCTAACTAGTTTTATTTATCCACTGACACCAGAAGCCATTATCATTGGTGGTGGCATCAGTGCTAGTGCCGAATTTTTCTTGCCAACAACTCTAGCAGAAATAGAGCAACGAGTTTTGCCTTCCTCCCGTACTGGTTTAGAGTTACTTAAAGCAGAATTAGGTAATCGAGCGGGGATGGTGGGAGCAGCACGATTGGCCTGGCAAAAACATCTGAAATGAAGAATGAAGAATTTAGAATGAAGAATTTAGAATGAAGAATTTAGAATTTAGAATTTAGAATTAATTTAGTGCGTAGGGTGTGTTAGGGGCGGGCTTGCCCTAATTTTCCACTTCGTAGCCAGTATTAGAATAGGCCGCCCCG
>NZ_JAAHIE010000350.1:0-8095 GCF_010671945.1 Moorena sp. SIO4E2 | reverse complement strand
GCTCTAGGGCATTACTGAGATTGACAACTCTGGCAATAGGAAAGGTTTCTAGAGCTCCTGCTGCCACTTTCCTCACAGTTGAGGTGACACCAACAGCTCGACGTTGGGGTATTACTAAGCCTTGAGCCCCTAGAGCTTCTGCCGTACGAATAATCGCCCCTAAATTTTGAGGATCATTAATGCCATCACAAGCCAATAAAACTGGCTGCTCAGTTGCCCATTTTGCTTTGTCAATTAAGTCATTTAAATCTATGTAGTTGTAAGATGCTATTTGAGCTGCCACACCCTGATGGTTACCACCTTTAGTAATTTGGCTCAGGCGTTTTGGTGCTACTTCATCAATTACTGTACCGTTGGCCTTGGCTTGAACCAGTAAGGAGTGAAAGCGAGGATCGTAACGCAGCTGGGAAATAATCCAAACTCGGTTTAGCTGGTGCTGGTTTTGGAGAGCTGCTATAACTGAATGACGCCCGTAGATTAAGTCACTCTCTTCTTCTGTGCTACTTACAAGTTTTGACTTAGGGTACCCATGCTGCTTCGGCTGAGTTTCCTCGGAGTGATGGGAATGTTTTGCCCGTGGCTTTCTAGAGTGGTAGTTCTTTCGAGGGGGTTTCCCGTTCTTTTGAGAATTGCCTGGGGTCGAAGGAGATAATTTTTTATTCTCACCTTGCCGATCAGAGGACTTCCCTAACTTGATCTGGCCAGAAGCATCAGAGGAGGAATCAGAGGAGGGGTTTTGATTAGCCATAATAGAATAAGGGTTTATGGGCTGTCGAGTTTTAGATGAGCCAATAACTGGGTCAACCGTTGAGTATCAGTAAGGTAGAGGTATCCCAGTAAGGTTTCTAAGCTACTAGCTTGTTGATAGATTTCTCGATTGAGACGCCGGGGGGTCTTTGTGGCAGCATTCCGTCCGCGCCGTAAAACGTCTTTTTCAGAAGCAGTTAGGTAAGGTTCAAGCGATCGCAAAATCTTAGCTTGGCTTTCTGCTCTCACATGAGCCACTACCTGGTTATGATAGTCACAGATTCGCCTCGGTGGTAGCAGATAGTGGGTTCGGATGTAAAGTTCATAAACAGCATCTCCTATATATGCCAAGGATGCTGGGGAAATCTGTTGAATTTTGGCAATTTGATCAACTTTCGCCATGAATTGCCTAAATCGAAACTCTGTCCACAATACTATAGAGTCAGTTCCACCGCCATGGCTATCCTCTTCCAAGGGGTCTAATTGTGCATCTGTTTGAGCCATCTTTGGGGTATCACGGTCTTTTGTTTATTAGAGCAAATTTGACATCCTTCCACAATTTCTGCTTCGAGTATTCAATACATTGACTAAAAGGCAAGTTAATCACACTCAACTCTCACCGATTCCCCACTGCTGAGAAAGTGATGGCGGGTTTTGTCCCCGCCATCACCAACGATTTTGTCATTTACCCTTGACGTTCTCCTCAGCTACCGCCAGAGAATCTTGCAGGGAGAGAAATTTTTCTAGGCGCACTAGTTTCACAGTTTGAGTCACCCGGGGATTGGTCACGACTTGTAGACTTCCTTTAGCAGTTTGAGCTTTCTTTACTAGCTGCACCAAAGCACCCAAACCAGAGCTATCGACAAAATCAATTTTAGATAAGTCCAGAATAATATGCGCTGGACCTTCATCAATACATTTGCCAATAACGTTACGGAGAGTAGATTCCGAAAAGGCATCTAGCAATCCAGTAAGGCGGAAAATTTGATAATTTGACTCGACTTGGCGAGTGCCCCTTAAACTGACTGTAAGGGTTAGTTGTTCAGGAATAACACCCTCCTAGATATAGCTGATAAATATCAATAATTTAATACTTCTACTGTCAAGTTGACTACTGTGACAGTAGATTGATGACTTGGCTACCGTTGATACACGCGCCCTATCACCATACCTTTTTTTGTTGGTTAGCACCTCAAGGGGCTAAAACAACGTCAATATTAGATTATACAACAGTATCAGAGTAATGGGGGTAGGGTAACCGGGTGTAGCGGTAGGGTAAAATTAAGCCAGCCGCAATTGTAACCGATTAATTATAACTGAAGCAGATTTCTTGGTTTGCTGGCAATGCAGGGGTTATTCTATAGCCCCACACCCGCTCACCCTACAGTTGGGGTTTGGCATTGACTATTGGGCGCTATGCTCCTGGGTCGCCGCTACGCGAACGCATCAGCTCGACAAACTGCTGAAATAAATAGTCAGCATCGTGAGGACCAGGACTAGCCTCTGGGTGATACTGTACTGAGAAGAACGGTAAGGATTTGTGACGCAACCCTGCCACAGTGCGGTCATTGAGATTTAGGTGAGTAACTTCCACCTCCGTGCCTAAGGTATCGGGATCAATAGCAAAACCATGGTTTTGGCTAGTAATTTCCACCATTTGCTGCAAACCGGCTGGGTGATTCAAACCTCGGTGACCAAATTTAAGTTTAAAGGTCTGGGCTCCTAGGGCAAGACCAAGAATCTGATGTCCCATGCAGATGCCAAAAATAGGTTGCTGACGCTCCAATAAGGCTTTGGTGGTTGAGATGCCTTCGAGTACTACCGCCGGATCCCCTGGTCCATTGGACAGAAATATCCCATCGGGATTATACTTAGCAATTTCTTCTGGCGGTGTATTAGCAGGGACGACAATTACCCGACAATTGTAGCTCGCTAGACGCTTGAGAATATTACGTTTAATCCCAAAATCGATCGCAACAACTGTCAAAGGCTTGTCCTTTTCCACTCCATCAACCCCAGGACCGAACTCCCAATTGGCTTCCGTAGGATCAGACCATTGGTAAACCTTGTGAGTGCTCACTTCTTTAACTAGATTTAATCCTGCCATACTCGGAGCCCCTTGCACTTCGGACAATAATTCAGCGGAGTCAAGGATTTCTGTGGAAATGGCACCGTTTATCGCACCAATGGAGCGTATTTTGCGGGTTAATGCCCTTGTATCTATGCCGTAAATTCCTGGGATGTTGTGTTCCGCAAGATAATCGGGCAAGGACTGGGTAGAGCGCCAGTTACTGGGCCGGTAGCAGATGTTACGGGCAATTGCCCCTCGGATTTGAGGATGAGCAGATTCTTGATCGGAGGGGTTAACACCAGTATTGCCTAATTCTGGATAGGTGAAGGTCACAATTTGACCGCAGTAGCTGGGGTCTGTCACCACCTCTTGATAACCCGTCATGGCAGTGTTAAACACTACTTCACCAATGGTTGTACCAGTCGCTCCGAAAGACCAGCCTTGGTAAGTTGTGCCATCAGCGAGAACTAGCAGAGCTGGATGAGCCGTTGAGATAGTCATTTTATGTCAAGTAAACCCTTTTCTTTAAGCTTAGGATTGAAGCGAATTTCAGTCTTTACCCCTCGGGATTCTAGCTCATCTTTAATTTTAGCTTCAACTCTCCGAGCAATTTTCTTGAGAATCTTAATTTTTGCTAATTCCTCACTTTGCTCATAGTCTAATTGCTCTGCTTCAGTCATTGTCACTTTAGCATCAATGGGCTGGATCCACAGATTTTCCTGCTCTCCATTTCCCACCGGGATCACACCATTATCTTCAATCCATGCCTTACGAATCGTTTCTAATCGACTCCGGTCAGGTTTTTCAATCGTTTCTACTTTTAGCCAATAGCAGGAGTGATGCTGACGAACTAAATGTTGTTTGATGCTGATATATACATCTCGGGAATAATTCACAAATTTCAGCGTTTTATCTTGGTCAAAAATTGCGTATACACCAATCTTTTTTTGTAAAAATTCTGGTATATTTCCCGTTTCATCCAGATAGGGAATAAATTCTAAATCCTTCAGAGATGGAATTTGATTATCAGAGGTGAGCATGGGATGGGATTAAAAAATAAGATTAAAAACTAAATTTTATTGAAATTTGCGATAAATCCCACACAGGCGACTGGGATTAAAGATTTTGGCTTTGAACATGAAGTTAGGAGGTACATTAATGATGATATAATCATCAGATTCTTGATACTGCTCATATTCCGCTGGCATTCCCTTAGGGGTTGAAGTGGTGTAGGGAACTGGTTTAAACAGTAATTCAGTAAACTCAACCCTTTCAGCTTGAGCCGCTTCAGCTACTTGAGCCAAGAAGTTTTCCCCGGTTAGTAAAGCAAATAACTGGTCTCGGGCTTCTGGAGCTAGGACAAAACTGCTATCGAACTTGTTAATTATCTTGAGGCGAACCATAAGTCAAGGACAATCCCGAATTCTTTAACACAGGGATTATACCTGATCAAGATTCACTCGTGAACAAGACTTCCCTTAAATATACTGCTGAGTTCTGAGTAAGACCTGTCACTGTTCACTAATCCTATAGGATTGCCATAGGAGCACCCACAACGAATGCCCCTACTGTTTTTTTGAAAAAAATGCAGTTAACTATTTACAGTTTACTTTTAACCTTGGCCAATAGGCCACGGGTTCGCTGAAAGCGGGACTTCGTCCATCGCGTTCAACCTTCAACTTAGTTAACCTTCAACCTACCCTATACCGAACCCTAAAGGCGAACAACCTTGGCCAATAGGCCACGGGTTCGCTGAAAGCGGGACTTCGTCCATCGCGTTCAACCTTCAACCTTCAACCTTCAACCTTCAACCTTCAACTTAGTCAACCTTCAACCTTCAACCTTCAACCTTCAACCTCTAAACCTTAAACCTTCAACAGTAAACTTAGTCATCCTTGTGAGCCACGTCTGTTCCCCGCTTCCGGATCCGATTCCGTTCCTTCGAGCAATTCCTATTCCCATCTGTGAGTTTATTTTCAAGTTTGCACTGCTCGTAAGTAATTTGGGCAGCGTGACGTTTTGGGAGTTGATTCTGTTTTTCTAAAGCTTTGTTAAAAAAATATAAACTTTTTTCTTCCTGCCCCAGTTTTCGCAAAATTTGTGCTTTAAGGTAAAGTACATCTGGGTTGCTTGGTGTTGTTTCCATTGACCGGTCTACATAGTCTATTGCCTTAGAATATTGCTTTAAATCTCGATATCCTACAGCAATGCCTCGATAGGCTAAATAAGAAGGAAAAGCATAGGTTTCTAACTTGTCAATGGCTTGAGATGGGTCAGAAAATGGTAAATTAACTGCTAACATTAAATCCATATAGCCTGTAATCAAGTTTAGCTCTGGATCATTAGGATCAATTTCTTTGGCTTCATCCAGATATTCAAAAACTTTCTGCAATTTAGTCAAGGCGCTGATGGGACCTTCTTTTTCAAAATCGTAAGCCCCTTCCAAAAAATAACCTACTGCTGTGTAAAGATTACCTCGCAAGGGATCAGAGGCAATCATTTCCTTAGCCTTATTAAGAGTTTTAGTTCCGTAGCTCTTGAAGGTTTCCCAATCTTGATCTAAGTAAGCTAGAGATGATAGCATAGCATAGGTCATGGGTTCTTTAGACTGCCTAGATTCCGATTTTTTTAGATAAGCTTCGGCCTCTTTATAGTTTCCCTCCTTGAAGAAGAAGTCAAAAGCATCTTGAACAGTGTTATCAATGTCCCGAGGATTACTGTCGCGAAAGGGATCAGCTGCCAAGGTGGGCATTCCCCATAAACCGATTAATACAACTGCTGTGCTGACGCAGGCTTTAACTATCTGTTTTGGTGCTCGAAACCGTTGGTTCATCGTCATTCTGGCAATATTAAAAATATATGCTACTAACCTCAGTACTGACGTTGCACTTGATGCCAGGTTCCATGGTACCGGAAGTTGGGGCATAAGATAGTAAGGGACTTGCATGTAAAAAAAATACCAATTAAAGTAGGGTGGGCAAAGTTATCTTATCTATAAGACTCATTTGAACCAAAATGTTTTTGCCCACCCTACAAGCTAAAATCTGGTATTTTATTTTTTGGCTACTCCCTAAGTAAGCATATGCGCTACGCGCACGCTACGCGAACAGCAGTCAGCAGTCAGCCGTCAGCCATTCCCGTAGCGTGGCCATTCCCGTAGCGTGCCCCAAAGGCCAAAGGCTAATAGCTGATAGCTAATAGCTGATAGCTGATAGCTGATAGCTGATAGCTGATAGCTGATAGCTGATAGCTGATAGCTGATAGCTGATAGCTGATAGCTGATAGCTGAGTGGTTAGGATAGTAATGTTTATGAAATTTTGAAACCTCCAAAATTTTGGGAGAAGGGAAAGAGTGGGCAGAACGGAATGCTATATCTTAGAGACTTAACCTATCATCCACCAGCTAGCTCCACCCCGATCTTGAAGGGTCTGAATCTAGAGCTAGCACCACAAGAATTAGGACTAGTGATTGGTGTTAGTGGTTCTGGTAAAAGCACATTATTGGAAATTTTGGCAGGATTAGCCCAGCCGACGGCAGGAAAAATCTTTTGGGGAGAAACTGAACTCACCAACGACCACCTACCCCAACTGGCAGGATTAGTGTTTCAGTTTCCAGAACGGCATTTCTGTGGTAAGACTATCCTGGAAGAATTGCGGATGGGACATCCAGAGTTGGGGTCACAGAGGGTTTATGATGCTTTGGGGGAAGTGGGACTGGCTGATTTCCCCCTGCATACTTCACCCCATGCTATGAGTGGTGGTCAGCAGCGACGCCTTGCTCTGGCAGTACAACTGATTCGTCAACCCCATATACTGATGTTGGATGAACCAACAGCTGGATTAGACTGGTCTATGCGAAGACAGTTAGTTAATCTGCTGGCAAAACTCAAAACCCACTGGACACTGCTAGTGGTGACTCACGATGCTAGGGATTTACTGCCTATTGCTGACCGCTGCTGGACTCTTAAGCAAGGGGAATTAAAAGCTGTTGATTTAGCTAGTGCTGAGTTATGAGTGTTGCCAACAGCTATCAGCGGTCAGCGGTCAGCGGTCAGCGGTCAGCGGTCAGCGGTCAGCGGTCAGCGGTCAGCGGTCAGCGGTCAGCGGTCAGTAGACGTAACTCAGATTAAACGAATGTTTACCTGTTGTCTTGATGCAGTCGCTCATGGGGGAAACTCCCAAGACCGTAATGGTGCGTTTACAGTCGTCGAATTAAATTCGCCACGGGTCGCACCTCTGCATCGCTTATTCAAAAGCACCTCAAGTAGCGTGGCACAGGCTTCGACGCTGTGACTTAACCCATAAGCTGATAACTGAAAGCTGAAAGCTGAAAGCTGATAACTGAAAGCTGAAAGCTTACGTGTTGAGTAGTTTGAAAAGTAAAAAATGACAAATGACCAAAATGTTTTATTGCTGCCACAGATGACAGAGGTTTGGCAAGAAACTCTAAATTGGCAGCCAGCTCCAGAACAACAACAGTTGTTTCAGAAACTATATGAAGGGATTTTGTCAGGCAATCGCCAGTTGAATTTAACTCGGATTACGGCTCCCGAGGAGTTTTGGGAAAAGCACCTGTGGGATTCTTTGGTAGGATTGGCTCCAATATGGCAGTCTATAACTCCAGGACAGAGAATTATTGATATTGGAACGGGGGCGGGATTTCCGGGATTACCAGTTGCGATCGCATTTCCTAATACTGCTATTACTTTACTCGATTCCACTCGCAAAAAAATTACTTTTCTTCAAACCTTAATCCCCCAGTTGGAAATCAATAATGTTACAACCTTAGTTGGCAGAGCAGAAGCTATTGGACAGAAGCAGCAGCATCGACACTCCTACGATATTGCTCTAGTTCGTGCTGTTAGTGCCCCTTCTGTTTGTGCTGAATATGCTCTACCACTTCTGAAACAGGGAGGTTTGGCGATTCTCTATCGTGGTCATTGGACAGATGAAGAAACCGAAGCTTTACAGCCAGCGGTAAAAAAGTTAGGTGGAAGAATTGAATCAGTTGAAAAATTTACTACGCCTTTGAGTGATAGTGTTCGTCATTGTTTGTTTTTGAAAGTATTATCACCAACAGTAGCTAAGTTTCCCCGTGCTGTAGGATTACCAGCACAAGACCCTTTGAATTAGAAGATAGATTTTTTGTAAGCGGTCAGCGGTCAGCGGTCAGCGGTCAGCGGTCAGCGGTCAGCGGTCAGCGGTCAGCGGTCAGCGGTCAGCGGTCAGCGGTCAGCGGTCAGCGGTCAGCGGTCAGCGGTCAGCGGTCAGCGGTCA
>NZ_JAAHIE010000035.1:0-31098 GCF_010671945.1 Moorena sp. SIO4E2 | reverse complement strand
TGGTTGTGCATCTCTGGCACTATGTTTGAGAATCTGTAACTCTACATCCATTGCCCTATCTACCTTTGAGCTACCCAATCTGTTTATTCTCTTATTTTACTTCTCGGAGAGTGACAAAAGAGGGATAAAATAGCACCCCCAAAAAGTTCAGCATACCTGCAATAATGGCTAAAATAGCGCCTTTTGGATGGTTTTTCAAGCTATTACCAAGGTTTATCAGGATAAGTAAGGCAAGGATTGTTCCCCCTAATCCCTGGTAGACAATGGCACTTTTAGCGCTAATGTACTGATCAGAAAATTTAGGTAAGAAAGCCCAAAATCCCCAAGATAAAACTGTGCCTAATGTGGGTATAAACCATTCTTTAATCTATTTATTTATACACCGCGATCGCTTCACCCAAAACATCAAGTATTGGCTCTACACCCAGCCCTGGAGCTTCTGGCGCAAAGGTTTTACCCCCTTGATTGCGGGCACCACCTGTAGCTGTGTCAATAGTTAGCATATCATTACATAACCAAGTCGCACGCAAAAACATTCGTGGAGTTGCCTGGGCAAGATGCACCGCTGCCGTATCTGCAATCACACTACCCCCAGTTTCTTCAATATTCATCCGAATCCCAGTTTCCACACAAAAATCTCGGATGCGCTTGGCTTTAGTTAAACCAGCAACCCGATTAATTTTTAACCCAATTGCTTCACAAGCATGGTCACCTTGAGCGCGGACAATATCCCCATAGCGCTGAATACATTAATCTAAGATAATCAGATGAGATGTGACGCGACGGACTTGAAGACATTCTTCATAGGTTTCACAGGGTTGTTCAAAATAACAAATAGAGTCAGTAAGTAGGTGGGCATCACAACAAGCCTAAAAGCGATGCACCACGGCCAAAAGGAAGGTGTTTCCCCCATCAACGACTGCATCAAAACAAGAAGACAAGGGTTAGGCTGTGAGTCAAATACAAAAACAATCCTATACAGTTCAAAACAAGAAGACAAGGGTTAGACTGTGAGTCAAATACAAAAACAATCCGATACAGTTCAAGACAGTTGCTAACGATCGCCTCGATTGTCTTAAGCATTCAGCTATCTTAAGCATTCAGTTATCAGCCATAGCCCAAGACTCACGGCTGATAGCTGACAGCTGAATGCTTAGCAATTGTCTGTTTTCTTAGTCTGATTGGCAATCACTTCGCCTCGTAAAAGCTCTACAATCTAACCGTAGCCCCATTCCTCGTGGCCTTATATAACACACGCTATGCCCGCCTATCTGTGATGCTTGATACAAATTCAGTTTTAGACGTATTACGACCGGTACAAGACCCCGAACTCCAGAAGAGTTTGGTGGAGTTAAATATGATCCGCAATGTCAAGGTTGACAACGGTATAGTGAGTTTTACCCTAGTGTTGACCACCCCAGCTTGTCCCTTGCGGGAATTTATTGTAGAGGATTGCCAGAAGGCAGTGAAACAGCTATCGGGAGTAGAAGATGTAGTAGTCGATGTTACCGCTGAAACACCTCAGCAAAAATCCTTACCTGACCGCACTGGTATTGAGGGCGTGAAAAATATTTTAGCCATTTCCAGTGGTAAGGGGGGCGTCGGTAAGAGTACTGTTGCGGTAAATGTGGCAGTTGCTTTGGCTCAGTTGGGGGCTAAAGTCGGTCTCCTAGACGCTGATATCTATGGTCCCAATGCTCCAGCCATGCTGGGATTAGCTGATGCCAAAGTCATGGTTCAGAAAGGAAAACAGGGGGATGTGATCGAGCCAGCCTTCAACCACGGTATCAAGCTAGTGTCCATGGGATTTCTAATTGATCCAGACCAGCCAGTGATTTGGCGCGGACCGATGTTAAATGGAATTATTCGCCAGTTCCTCTATCAAGTAGAGTGGGGTGAATTGGACTATCTGATTGTGGATATGCCACCAGGCACTGGGGATGCTCAGCTAACCTTAGCCCAAGCAGTACCGATGGCAGGAGCAGTAATTGTGACAACACCCCAAAATGTCGCTCTTTTAGACTCCCGCCGAGGCTTGAAAATGTTTGAGCAAATGGGAGTCCCCGTGTTGGGAATCATAGAAAATATGAGTTACTTTATCCCACCAGACTTACCCGATCGTCAGTATGACCTGTTTGGCTCTGGAGGAGGTGAAAAAACATCAAAAGAACTAGGGATTCCCTTGCTCGGTTGTATTCCCCTAGAAATTTCCCTACGGCAGGGAGGGGATCAAGGATTGCCCATCGCTGTTGGCAATCCAGAGTCAGCCTCCGCTAAAGCACTGGTAGCGATCGCATCTCAGATTGCAGCCAAAGTTTCCATTGCTGCCCTTTCTAATTAACAAAGACTTGCAGGCAATAATAACTCAAAAATAGAACATGGAAAATCACCATTAACAATTTTGTAATCCCTAATGCCTAATAGCTCATACCGTCAGCGGTCAGCGGTCAGCGGTCAGCTTTCCCTAACTTAGATTAAACGAATGCTTACTTGTTTTATTCAAAAGCTGTTCGGTGTAGCGTGCCCTATGCCCACGCTACTTGAGGTGCCGTCAGCCGTCAGCTCTCAGCCGTCAGCTTATTTTATTCAAAAGCACCTCAAGTAGCGTGTGCGTAGCACATAAGCTGATAGTTGATAGCTGATAGCTGAAAGCTGATAGCTGAAAGCTGATAGCTGAAAGCTGATAGCTGAAAGCTGATAGCTTAGCTCATACCTAATCGCTCATACCTCATAACTGATGGTACAAATTAATAAATTTAGAATTAGAAATAGTATTCGTTGGCGGCTGTTGTGGGCCCCCTGGCAGGACTTAGACTGGCAACTATTATTCCTGACTGTGGGGCTAACCATCTTTGGGGCAGTGATGATTCGCTCTGCAGCCATCGACAATGGTGGAAACTATTGGGTCTCCCACTTGCTCATTGGTAGTATTGGATTGTTCATCGCTCTATTCATCGCGCGATCGCGCTATCATTCCCTGATCCAATGGCATTGGGTAATTTACGCCATCACCAATCTGTCCTTAATTGCTGTAATGATGATCGGTGCCAGTGCTAAGGGGGCTCAGCGTTGGGTTACCATTGGAGGGTTTAATGTTCAACCCTCAGAATTTGCCAAGATCGGCTTGATTATTACTCTAGCTGCCATCTTGCACAAACGACCCGCTACTACCATTCCAGCAGTAATAGCAGCTTTAGCAGTAACTATTGTACCTTGGGCATTAGTGTTTGGGCAGCCTGATCTCGGAACATCCTTGGTGTTTGGGGCAATTACCTTGAGTATGCTTTACTGGGCAAATGCCAATCCCGGCTGGTTGGTCCTGTTGATTTCCCCTCTGGTGTCAGCCATTGTGTTCAGTATATCTTTACCTGCATGGTATACCTGGGCTGCTGTGATCACACTGATTGCCTTCCTGAGTCTCCCTTGGCGCTGGTTGGGAGCCTTGGGTACCCTGGTGGTTAACCTAGTTGTCGGACCGTTAGGAAAAGTCTTCTGGAATCTGTTGAAGGACTATCAAAAAGACCGATTAACGCTCTTTTTGAACCCCGATCTCGACCCCCTCGGCGGAGGGTATCACCTCATTCAGTCTAGGATTGGTATCGGTGCTGGTCAACTTTGGGGAAGGGGACTGAACCAGGGAACTCAAACTCAACTCCACTTTATCCCCGAACAGCATACTGACTTTATTTTTTCAGCCATTGGAGAAGAACTAGGCTTTGTAGGTTGCTTGTGTATTTTATTAGCCTTGTGGTGGTTGTGCCTACGCTTGGTGCTGATTGCTCAGAATGCGAAAGACAACTTTGGCTCTCTGGTAACAATTGGCGTGCTCTCAATGATTGTGTTTCAAACGGTGATCAACATTGGGATGACTATTGGCTTAGCTCCCATCACAGGAATTCCTCTACCTTTACTCAGTTACGGTCGTTCAGCCCTACTAACCAACTTTCTTGGCCTAGGGTTGGCTCAAGCAGTGGCCAATTATCGACAGCGATTGAAGTTTCAATAAGTTATGGGTTGTAAAATACTGGATGACTAATAAGTCCATTAGCTCCTATCCTATTGACATACTCCCCCGTTAAATCGGATATTATAATGGGGGATTCTCACTAATTGTGATTCAAGGTTCAATGACACCGCTTATTCAATCAAGTTTCCCATCATCAACAGAGGCAGATGTCTCCCCAAGCGTTCCCGGTTTCCCGGCAGTTCCCCAATGCCCTTGGGTACTGTTCCATTCAACACCTAAAATGCTCATTCCTTTTTTCAAGATGTTTAGTGCCGCATTAGTATCTCGACATATTTCTGTCTGACAGTGAGGGCATTTATGAGTTCTAGTGCTGAGTGTTTTTTTTACCCGATGACCACAATTAGAGCAATCTTGGGATGTATAATTAGGCGCTACTGCCACAACTGTCTTATCCCAAACTTGCCCATAATAATCCAGACATTCGGTGAATTGATACCAACTGGCATCTGAAATAGACTTTGCTAAATGATGGTTCTTGACCATGTTGCTGATTTTGAGGTCTTCATACACCACGACATCGTTAGATGACACTACGTACCGGGCCAACTTAATAGCCCAGTCTTTACGTTGGCGTTGAACCTTCAAATGTGCTTTACCCAGTCTAATTCTGGCTTTATGGTAGTTATTTGATTGAGGTTTTTTCCCCTTGACAAACTTCCTAGATAATCGTCGTTGCAGTTTCTTTATCCGTTTCTCAGCGCGTCTTAAATACTTGGGATAGATTACGGCACTATCGTTCTGGTATTTGTAGAAATACTTGAGACCTAAATCGATACCAATCACTTTCCCTGTATAGTTTCCCTGTTCAAAGCGATTAGCCTCAAAACAGAATTGTGCATAATAGCCATCCGCTCGTTTAACAACTCTGACTCGATTGATTTTGAGTCTGAATAAATCTGCTCTCGTTTCCTGATTACAAAATAGAGAAAACTTGCCAGCAGCAAACCCATCGGTGAAATTAATCGTTAGACAGTCGGCTGAAAGTTTCCATCCGCTAGTTTTATATTCAACCGTTCGCGCAGCGTCGGCAAAGCCGTTGCGACAGTGTTTTTGAAACTTTGGATAGCCTTTCTTTTTAGCACCCTGTTTACAACGGCGATAGAAGCTAGAGATAGATTGCCAAGCGCGTTCAGCGGATGCCTGACGTGCCATTGAGTTGAGTTTCTTAGCAAAAGGAAACTCTTCAGCTAGTTCTTTGCACAACAATGACAGACGCGCTTTGTTAACACCCACCTGATCGCGCCATAGTCTAATCGCCTTGTTTCTCACAAACTTAGCAGTTCTAATGGCATCATCTAAAGCGCGGTATTGAGCCAATGACCCATTGAGTAGTTTACATTCTCTAACTATCATGTTAACTATGTTATCATAAAGAAAGTTAGATAAAAATAATTACTGCATTATTTTTTGTTGGTCGGGATTCATCTCCCGTTATCCCGCCGGTTAGCGGGAGATGAATCCCGACATTTAGGTAAGGCAATCTAAGTTTTTAGGCACTCATGATTTTTCCAGGTTCTATAGTTCGCGTAATCAATGTTGACGATACCTATTATCGCTTTGAGGGGCTAGTACAGCGCGTTAGTGATGGTAAAGCAGCTGTGCTGTTTGAAGGAGGTAACTGGGATAAATTAGTGACGTTTCAGCTGTCGGAAATCGAAGAGGTGAAACCAAAAATTGGTAAAAAGGGTTAGATAGATCACTTGTCGTCTCCAGTAAGCCCCTAATCAGCCTCTAAAAAACTCTACCAGACTACTGTTTCAACACCCTCTTCAAACTGGGGCATTAAACTGGGGCATACATCAATCGCATAAATCAATCAAGGGGCATACATCAATAACTAATGACTAATGACTAATAACTAAACCATGCGCCTTCCCTTACCCCAGTTTACCCCCAGCAATCGCTCAGAACATCACCTTGCTGAGGTGATTGAAACAGCAACTACAGAATTTCTAGCTCAATGTTTAGAGCCAGAAGATCTAAGCTTTCCGGTCATGCCTGCTTTTGGCAGCTGGGTAAAATCTGTAGATGATGAGTCAGGTAATCAAATTTTTGCTGTAGTTTATTATGCTACTACTAGCCCGATTGACTCGGTTCATCGAGCAACAGCTTTAGGATTGTCACTGGCAGAATTACGTGAGCAGCAGCCTCAGATTTTCGCAATGCTCAAAACTGAGTTTCGTGCTGCCATCGTTGGGTTTATGTCTTCGGAAGAGGGTGTTAATGGTTTTAGCAACCATCACGGTCGAGTCTATCAGTATCTTCCACCCCGTCCACCGCAAATTCATCAACCTGTCTACCAGTGTGAACCATCAGAGGTTATTCACTTTAGTGAACAGTTGGATTTTTTGCGAACACTTTTGGAAGTTAATGGTGCCCCAGTAGACCCCCTGACAGCAGCTGTAATTAGAGAAGTTTATCGTCTTCGTCAGACTGACCGTGACTGGTTAGTCAAGGCCGGACGAACCTTGAGTGTCTTACTTAAGGATGATTATGACCGCTTGCGGTATATTTTAAGTCAGATTCATTGGTAGTATCCTCCTCCCCTGTTATCCCTTACGGGGATAACGGGTTATCCTACCCATTACTTATTGAAAGAAAAGAATTGAAGGTTTGGAAATTTTCCCATGGTGCATAAGCTGATAGCTGATAGCTGATAGCTGATAGCTGATAGCTTACGTTCCCTGTTCCCCGTTCCCTATTACCTTTACTAATTACCAGCTTGATCTATTTTAGCCTCCAATTGAGCTACCTTTTGCTCCAGCTGTTTCTTCTCCAATTTCAAGTTTTCTGCTAAAGCTTCAATTTTTTCGCGACGTGCTTCTACTTCTAAATCGCGGATATCTAACCCTTGGCTTTTCAAGGTAAGCTCTTGCCGCCATTGTTCAGCCCGTTTCATTTCTTCGTCTAAAAAGGTAGACTTAACCTCAGCTGTTAAATACTTCTTGACTAAATCTAATACCCAATCGGTGGCAGATTGAATCGTGATCACCTGTTGAGTTTCAGCCAGATCTATTAAGACTAAGCAACCTTCTTTGAAAGCTTGGGAATTAGTAAACGTGACAGGTCTTGGCTCAATGAATTCCCAGAATTGATCAGAGTTTTGGCGGGCAAGTAGTTGCAATTGCAGCCCGCCAAAATCATCATTGTCTTGAACTTGAGCTAGGTGTAGCATTACCGGTTTGATAGAAATCTGTTTAAAGTCTATTTAAGCGATCGCGTAAAATAGACTCTTGCTTTTTAGCCTCAGCTAATGCCTCTTGAGCACCCTTAACCACTGCTTCTGGAGCTTTACTCACAAAGTTCTTATTACTCAGACGCCCAGACAAGGATTTGACTTCCGCCTCCACTTTACCTAAATTCTTTTCTAACTTAGCCCGTAGAGCATCCACATCCACCACACCAGTTAGGGGAATTAGCACCTGGACAGTGCCGACTACACCCGCCATGGTATTCTTGAGCTCTTGGTCCAAGGCTGGAGTGATGCTTAATTGATTGACCTTACCTAAGTCTTTGATATAGGCAATACCCGCCTCCAAAATTTGACGTTCCTCACTGTTGCTGCTTTGCAAAATAACAGGTGCGGTCACCCCTGGTTTAATCTCTGCCTCAGCTCGGAGGTTGCGGATAGTACGGATTGTACCGATCAGCAGCTCAAACCTTTGCTCTAGTTCTGAGTCAATTAGAGAACTTGGGGATATAGAAGATTGGGTATTGCCTATTGACGAAATGTTACGGTCTGTTTTAACCTCCCTCTGTTCTATATCTTTGATATCTTCTATATCTTTAATATCTTCTCCCTGTTTGATATTGCCATCAATAATACCCATTTTGGACTCGATTTTCTTCAATTCCGAGGATTGCTGAGTTTCTTCCTTGCCAAAAATTTCTGTTTTGATGGATTGAATTTCTTCCGATAACTCTTGACGATTCTCAGCCTTGAGCACATAACGGGAAACAAACCAAATGGCATATCCTAGACCAATCAGTTCTAAACTAGTTGAGACTAAGGAAATGCGATTGATCGCACCCACGAAGGCTGTGAGGATATTTAGAGCAATAATTCCTCCCACAACCAACCCCGCTGCGATCATCGGTTGTTTGTAGTTCTCGAACAACGTCTTAGAAAGTTCTGGCAGTTTAGACAATACAGCTAAACTTTGGTTAGAGATTTCCTTTCCCATAGACAACGCTGTTCCTGACCTGGGTGATTGGGAATCAGGCTCATCGGAAAGCGCACCTTGATTATCCGTTGATTTATTATCGTTTAGTAGTTCGGTCTCCGTGGTCTGTAGTTCCTGTTCCCCAGTTTGACCATCTAGGTACTCTATAGGATAAGGTTGTAGTGCCAACACTTCCCCAGATTTCTGGGTCAAGGTGTGCCAGATTTCTTCAGTGATATGGGGCATGAAGGGATGGAGTAGCTTTAGGATACCCTCTAAAACGTAAGCTAGAGTTTGCTGTGCCACAACCCGCGACGGAGACTTAGCATCCTGACGGAGCCTGGATTTGACCAGTTCAATGTACCAATCACAAAAATCACCCCAGATGAATTCATAAAGTCCTTTAGCCGCTTCTCCCAAGCCATAAGCATCTAGATGATCCCTAGTTTGACGCACCACTTGATGAAAACGCGAAAGAATCCAGCGATCGCATAATTCCAATGCCTCTACTGTTGGTTGACCCAACTCTTCGGGAGTTTTACCATCAAGGTTTAACATTACAAACCGTGCTGCATTCCACAGTTTATTGGCAAAATTGCGAGATGCTTCTACAGAAGCTGACTCATCGGTCTTGCGGTTATACTCTAATCGGATATCTTGACCTGCACCTGCCACTTCCCGAACCAAAGTATAGCGCACGGCATCCGTACCATACTTGTCAATCAGGATTAAGGGGTCAATACCATTGTTAGCCGACTTAGACATTTTCTTATTGTTCTCATCCCTCACTAGGCCGTGGATGTAAACACTTTTAAACGGCATCTGACCCGTAAAATGTCTTGCCATCATGGTCATGCGGGCAACCCAGAAGAAAATGATGTCAAAACCTGTTACCAGGGTGGTAGTCGGATAGTAAGTCTTCAAATCCTTGGTCTGATCAGGCCACCCCATAGTAGAGAAGGGCCACAATCCTGAAGAAAACCAGGTATCCAACACATCTGAGTCTTGCTCTAGCTTGACATTTTCTCCAAATTTTGCTAATGCTTTCTTCTTAGCCTCTGCTTCATGGTGAGCCACAATAAACGGAGTCTCGCTAGTGATTGTCCCATTGGTTTCACTAACCACATACCAAGCCGGAATTTGGTGTCCCCACCAGAGTTGGCGGGAGATGCACCAGTCTTTTAATTTCACCAGCCAATCTCGGTAGACCTTTGTCCAACGTTCCGGGATAAATACTGGTGAATGGTGCTGGTCAAGAGACTCTAGGGCTCTGTCAGCTAGGGGGCGAATTTTGACAAACCATTGCGTTGAGATTAGGGGTTCAACAGGAACCTTTCCGCGATCGCTATAGGGTACCGTATGTTTGTAGTCCTCTACCTTAAGCAACAGCTCTTCTGCTTCGAGCTGCTTCACCACATTTTTCCGGGCTTCAAACCGGTCTTGTCCTTGGAAAGGGCCAGCCTTTTCATTTAAGGTGCCATTCTTATTCATGATGTTAATGAATGGCAGACTATGACGCTGACCCATTTGAAAGTCATTAGGGTCATGGGCAGGAGTTACCTTGACACAACCGGTGCCAAACCCTGGATCAACCAACTCATCAGCAATAATCGGAATTTCTCGTCCCATAATTGGCAAGGTTACAGTTTTACCAATTAAATCCTGGTAGCGTTCATCATCAGGATTAACTGCAACCGCCGTATCCCCCAACATAGTTTCTGGTCTAGTGGTAGCTACTTCCACAAAACCATTGCTATCAGTCAGGGGATATCGAAAATGCCACAAATGCCCATCAACTTCCTTATTTTCCACTTCCAAATCTGATACAGCCGACTCCGAGGCTGGACACCAGTTGACCATATATTCGCCCCGATAAATCAGTCCCTGATCATAAAGTTGGACAAAGGCTTCAATTACCGCTTTCGATAAGCCTTCATCCATCGTGAAGCGTTCCCGCGACCAATCCACCGAGACTCCCAAACGCCTCAGCTGGTTAACGATGGTGCCACCTGATTCTTCCTTCCACACCCAAGCCCGTTCAAGAAACTTTTCCCGTCCCAAGTCATAGCGGGTTTTGCCTTCAGCTTCTAGCTGTCTATCGAGAATGGTTTGTACAGCAATACTAGCGTGGTCAGTTCCCGGTAGCCACAGGGTATTGCGTCCTGTCATCCGGTGGTAACGCACGAGGGTGTCAATCAGGGCACTCTCGAAGGCATGACCCATGTGCAACTTCCCAGTAACGTTAGGTGGGGGGATAACAACGCAGTAGGGTTCACCCTGGTGATTTGGGTCAGCTTTGAAGACTTGGTTTTCTTCCCAGTATTTTTGCCACTTGGCTTCGGTGGTTTTGGGTTCGTATTTGGTTGCCAGGGTGGGTGTGGTTGCGGTCATGCTGGGAATGGTGAATAGATGGGCTTACCTCAATTTTGCCACAGGCTCAAGGTATAGTTAAGGGAATGAACTGCAAAGACGGGAAGGATGCGTGCGGCATAAAAGCAGGGGAGCATGAGTTGGTGGGCAGTCACCAAATACCTGTGCAGCTAATATATCGATAAGTATAGAAAAGCGAGTCGTCTTCGCGGTTGATCAATCGAGATCAACACTTGAGAGTTACCCTATCAGCATTTACAAAAATTTCCACATCCACAGTCAGATAAAGTGTCATGCTTATCATATAACAAATGAATAGCAGAACAACTGAGGAGTTAGGAGCTTGAAAAAAGTAGAAGCCATCATCCGGCCATTTAAGCTGGACGAAGTCAAAATCGCCCTAGTCAACGCTGGCATTGTAGGAATGACAGTGTCTGAGGTCCGAGGCTTTGGACGCCAGAAAGGTCAGACTGAACGTTATCGCGGTTCAGAGTACACTGTGGAATTCCTACAAAAACTCAAAGTAGAAATCGTCGTAGAAGATGAACAAGTCGATATGGTCGTAGACAAAGTGATCGCTGCAGCTCGCACCGGTGAAATTGGCGACGGTAAAATTTTCATTAGCCCCGTCGATCAGGTGGTCAGAATTCGTACTGGGGAAAAAAATCTAGAAGCCGTCTAAATATCCTATATACCAATATACCAAGGGAGCTGAGGGATACTCTTAAACCGGTATAAGTTGGGATAAACCCAGATAATCCGGTCAAGGTGCAATTTATTGTTGTCCAAGTGAGGAGTGGTCGTACAGTAATTGGAGTTGAACCTCCCACTCGTCTATTTGGACGTTCCTGGCATCCCGGTCAGGAGTTGCTTGAAAGCCTGAGTTTTGCTATGTTTGGAGTCAAGCCAGCCAAGCTCAACTGCATCTAGCAAGCTCAGTCCCATACCTTTCAAGAAACGCGCGGTACGACGCAACAACACTGCCTGAACCTCAGCCCTAGAAGAGAACCGAGAAATTTCCTTGTCCGCACCCCTAGCAAGGATGTTCTTGGCGGCATTGTGGTCAGCCTGTAACACGACCCCATCAAATCCGGTAAAGTTATCCCCAGTCCTTTTCCCTAATAGGGTTCCATTCCTGGAGTCAACTTGCGACGTGTAACTAGGCTGAACTTCCGTGACAACCGAGCCAGTCCAATTCGCCCATTTATGCAAGGAGTCCCGCATAACTCCAATCATCCAACTATTGAGTTTGCGGGACATAGCCTTAGACTGACGCTTATTCTTAAACGGTTGTGTTAAATCTTCTGCAAATACTTTTAAGGATTTTTCATCAAAAAGAGACTTTGAGGCAGCTCCTATTATTGCCTTTAGTTCTGATTGGTTTCTCCTGTATCGTTTATTCTCGGTCTTTCTGCTCAGATTGTTTCTTAGTATTCTAGCAGACTTGGCTGAGTCTATCTTTTCTAGTTTCCGGTGAATAGCCCACAGCTTTCCTCTGTTTCGATTTTTTTTACATATTCTATCTGATTTTCTTGTAGCTACTTTACCTAGTCCTTTCCCGTGTCCCTGACCTTCTGAGTCATAGAATGCTTCAGTGTATCCCTTGTCTACTCCAATACTCTGACGGTCGGCAGGTATTTCTGAAGTGCCATGGTTTACTAAGAAGTGAATTTCAAATCTTTGCTGAAGTTTGTTGTAGATCAACCTAATCTGTCCTTTGATTTTTCGATTAGATCTGACCACTATCCTGTTCCTCTTCCCTCTCCTTAATCCCGCCAATTCCAGTTGATAGGTATTACGAGAGAGTTGCTGGCAGCTATAACCTCCTTGTTGATAAACTATCTGGTTCCTAACCCAAGAATGTCCTTTTTGGAACTCTTTTCTTACGAGTCTGTGCAGCAATGAACTTTCTAGGAAAGTCAAGGTTTTTAGTTGTTGACAAAGCTCTTTTCTGGTTTTTTTATTCTTATCTCCAGGAAATTTACGATAGACCTTCTTTATTACTACCTCTATACAGGCCGCCTGGCTCGCTGTAATGGCCTTGGCTACATCGCTAACCGTCCATTCCATCAATTTAGAGGGTAGTCCCAATGATTCGGGAGGTCTAAAACTTCTAACTTCTGGGTAAGCTTTCTTCCAGTCAAGTCCCCAATAGCTAATGCTACCTAGCTTGTTGTAAGACTCAGACCTAACTACCCCCAGCTTTTTCATAGTAGACAGCAACTCAATTTCAACCGATCCAGTCATCCCCACTACTGGGACAACTTGAGTTGATATCTTTTTTGTTGCTCCTACTTTCTTTGGCATTATCAACAGCTAAGTCCTATACCTTGATTATACACTAGCGCTATAAAAATATCCATGTCCATTTCATGCTGTTAAATACTGATTTATCCCTATTTTTAGGGGTTTAATTGCGAGGCACAGTTTACCGAGTTAGCGTGCCTCAGTTGATTTTTATAGGGAATTGACGGTTTAAGAGTATCCCACGCTAGTTAACCTAAATGTTTCAACTGAGGCAGTAGTAATTCAAAAGCCTTGCCACGATGAGAGCAGGATCGCTTGATCTCAGGCTCCATCTCAGCAAAGGTCAACCCCTGCTCTGGAACAAAAAAAATTGGGTCGTAGCCAAAGCCACCAGTTCCCCGAGGAGCTGGCAAAATTTCCCCCCGACAAATCCCTTCAGCTTGAAAAGCGATCGCACCATCTGGACGAGCAATCGCCACTACACAAACAAACTGGGCTTGCCGATTCACTTCCAAACCTAGCTCCCCCAGTAGCCGCTCAATTCGCTCTTGGTCGGTTTTGCAATAGCGTCCAGAATAAATCCCTGGAGCACCATCTAGGGCATCAACTTGCAAACCAGAATCATCAGCAATTGCCCATTTTCCAGTTGTCTGGGCTACTACTGATGCCTTCAGACAAGCATTGGCAGCAAATGTATCCCCAGTTTCTTCAATCTCTAGCTCTGGTGGCTTTAACTGTAATTCCCAGTCCAAAGAATCTAGGTATGTCTGCATCTCCCGCAGCTTACCAGGATTGCCTGTAGCTACAACCAGCAATTTTGGCAGCAAATTTGGGGTTTGATGTTGGGATTTTGGATTACTCAAAGCAACAAGGTCAGATTGTTTGATCAAAGGTTAACTGGCAATCAGAGTCAATTCGATACAGTTCAAGCAGCGTTTAATGCCCGATTGTGATCTTACTTAACCATTGCCCAGATTTTCAATATCGCACCCAAAACCAGCTAACCCAAAATCCAACACTAATCCAACATTTCAACTCTAAAACTGACTGGCCCAATCTTTAGCCCAGTTCAAGGTTTGAGTTACCTGTTCAAGGGTAGCTGCTTCACAGTAGAGTCGCAATAAGGGTTCAGTGCCACTAAAACGAATCAGCAACCAGCTGTCGTTAGCTAAACGGAATTTGTACCCATCGGTGGTTTGGCAATCCACCACTGCCTGACCATTAATTTCTTGGAGAGGCTGAGTTTGTAATTGTTCTTGTATACGCGATCGCACTTCCATCCCCGATAGATGTAAATCGATCCGGTCATAGGCAGAAGCATAGCCAGTTTGCTCTTGGAGACTCTTGTAGAGTTCACTTAAGTCTTTTCCAGATTTAGCGATCGCTTCTAATATGTACAGTGCTGATAATAAAGCATCTCGCTCAGGAATATGGTTGCCATAGCCAATGCCTCCGGATTCCTCACCCCCTAGCAAAGCAGGAGTGGATAACATCCGGTCAGCAATATACTTGTAACCGATAGCAGTCTCATAAACTGGCAAATTATACAGTGCTGCCACTCTAGGAATTAGGTCAGAACCACTAAGGGTTTTGACCACTTCACCACTAAAGTTACGTCGTGATGCTAGATGTTCAATCAGGATGGGAATCAGGATTTGGGGGCTAAGGAAATTGCCCTGACCATCAGCAGCTGCAATGCGATCGCTATCCCCATCAAATGCCAACCCAACCGCTAATTCAACACCCGGTTGACGCTGGTGATTCTGGAGCGCTTCAAATAGCTCAGACAGATAACCGGGTAAAGGTTCTGGGGATTTGCCACCAAATAAGGGATCCCGTTCGGCCTTAATTTCGATAATAGGTACCCCAAGAATCTTGTTCAAGCCTCCTGCTGCTGCACCATTCATCACATGGGCAAAGACAGTCAGTTTACCCTGACTAATCAGCTGTTGAATCAGGGCAATATCAACCTTTTGTCTTAAGGCATCACAGTAACTTGACCATGGGTCAAAGGTCTTGATACTACCCTCTTTCTTAGGTGTAGCTGGTGCTTGAGAAAGTTTGGCTTCAATCTGTTTAGTTATTTCTAGAGGAACTGATCCACCAAACGCTCCTTTGACTTTTAAGCCTAGGTAATTGCCAGGATTATGACTAGCAGTAATTACCAAAGCTCCCAAAGCATTTTGGGACTTGGCTGCCCAACTGAAGGCTGGTGTAGGAGCATAACTGTTAGAGAGTAAGACATCAAAACCAGCAGATTGAACCACCTCTGCAGTTTTTTTGGCAAAGTCTTCTGCCATGAAGCGTCGGTCATGACCCACTATAATCGTTTGGCTACCCGTGGTTTCCCCATAAGCATCTGCCAGAACTTGAGCAGCAACAGGGGCAACTATTGCCAAGCGCTCGAAGGTAAAATCGGCGGCAATGATACCTCGCCAGCCGTCTGTCCCAAATTTAATTGAATCTCCGGCAATCGCCATAATAGTAGTATATACTTACTTAAATTTTAATACTCTGACGGCAAAATCCTAGCATTGGAAAGAGTTAGTGTCTTGCTGACCCGCCAAAGCTTGATCTGGCTTGTCTCGCTATTTTGTCGTCATCTAGTAGTACTGATAGTAGTTACTTAACTTAAGTCACTCTGTCGGGATTTTGTCCAGTGGGTGTATTGGCTCCCACCATTGACGTTGGGCTATTGCCTAGCACCGATGACTTGCTCAGCAAGCAAGGTTTTTCCTAAATTTAAGCGGGATATAGTCTGGTTTTCACGCTCTTCCGGACTCTTCGGTCTGTTCTAAATCTCTATCAATCATCCCAGGACTTGGGCAACAGTTTCCTAGTGGTCGTCAGTGATACCCTGCTTAGATCGGGCTGACTCAGGCAGCTTATTAAGTACAGAGATTAGATTCATGCGTTCAATATAGGGCCAACCACCCTTTTCTTCAATATCCTTTAGAAAATCATATAGTTTCTGGCGAGTATCCGGCAATGAGGCTTGAAATAACCCGTCTCGAATCTCGCCATGGACTTCCTCTAAACCCCTGAGTATAGCCAACAGCGCTAAGTTATCATCTTGGTAATTCTTTGCCAAAGAACGAAGATCAGCGCTAATCTCTAGTAATTTAGCCTGTAATTGCTCTGAATCCAAATCTTTATCCCGATCCATTCCATCAAATAACTGTCGCAGTAAAGGCGGCTCTTCCCGTGTACAATGCTCTAAAGAACAGCTGAGGCTCACGGAATCGGTGCCATTTTTGCATGCCCTATGCCCAAATGGCAGTAGTTCAACCAAATAACAAGCTTCCCGATAGTTTGTGTGTAGCCCGACTTATAACATGGGTGTGGTGTGAATTGTGGATCATACTGGTCAATGCCTAGAGGGCAGCAGCTGTTTAACTCCTATGGCACCAGCAACCCAATTCCAGAACCAACCTAACATACATTTTTAGATCTGATTATTGACGATTGAGATTGACTATGAAGTATCGTGCTTTGATTTGTGCCTTCCTCGCGTTATGTCTGGGGGTCTTTACAGCTTCCTGTTCTCCAGATGTAGCCAGCTTGGAAAGTATCGAAGGACTTACCTATGACCAGATTAAAAACACTGGTTTAGCCAATAACTGTCCACAGCTGTCAGAAATGACTCGGGGTGCTATTCCTGTAGACCCTGACCAGTCCTATGAGATTGTCGATATATGCGTACAGCCAACCAACTTCTTTGTCAAGGAAGAAGGAACTAAGCGCAAAGAGGCAGAATATCTTCCCGGCAAATTATTGACCCGTTATACCTCTAGCCTGGTTCAAGTGCGAGGAGACTTAGTTTTTCAAGAAGATGGTAGTCTGAAGTTTTTGGAAAAGGATGGTATAGATTTCCAACCCATCACTATTCAGTTGCCTGGAGGTGAGCAAGTCCCATTCCTGTTTACCATTAAAAAATTGGTTGCCACAACTGAGCCTGGTTTGGAGAGCATCAATGCTTCCACCGACTTTGTTGGTGATTTCTACGTCCCCTCTTATCGGGGTGCTGTTTTCCTAGATCCCAAAGGTCGAGGTCTGGCTAGTGGTTATGATAATTCGGTTGCTCTGCCATCTCAAGCGGATAGCCAAGAGTTTGCCAATGTTAAGAGCGCAGATGTGGGAGAAGGCACCATTGAGCTGCGCATAGCTCAAGTAGATAGCGAGAGTGGCGAAATTGCTGGTACATTCATAAGTGAACAACCCTCAGATACTGACTTAGGTGCTGATGAGCCAGAAGAAGTGAAAGTTCAGGGAATATTTTACGGTCGCATTCAACCAAAACAAGCATAGCTGACCTTGGTTTGAGTCTTGGAAGCCACTGACTCCCAGCATGGGAAATTGGCAAAAACGTTAATTGCTAAGGGGCGTATGCCCCTTTTTTGATCGGAATGTGGCGTTTTCGTTATCCTGTATGTATTATTAATAAACTTTCATCGTTTCTAATTCGGGATTCGGGTGAAATTACTGTTTTAATAAACTTAATGGTAAATCTACAATTAAAGCAATAACACTATGACCAGGGCGGTGCTTTTGGAGATTAATAAACTAAATTAACTAAATCACCTATGTTATCAAACAAAACTTTAGCATAAACCCACGCCAATAAAACTGAACCCCTTGATCGAAAAGGAATGCAACATAAGATCTTCCGGGGATTGGATCCGGGAAATCGTCAATCGGGAATCCGACAACCATTACCAATTCAACCTGACCCATTAGCAAAAGGGAGTAAAAATTTGTTGCAGCCATCCAGGATAATTGGCACGAGTTAGCGGTCTCATAGCCGATTGTGATCTAATTGTGATCTACTTGTAATCTACCACCTTCAACTTTGTTATGGCGACTAACCTTAACCATAAACTTAAGTATCAAAGCTTAACATTATTACAAAAGTACCAGCAATATCCTGACCCTGAACTTCGCAATCAGCTAGTTGCTCTCAATTTAGGACTAGTGAGGAGAGAAGCTCATCATTGGGTCAAGCAGTGTAATGAAAGCTACGAAGACTTACTTCAGGTTGGCTGTATTGGCTTAATTGTTGCCATAGAACGATTTGATTCCACCAAGGGCATAGCATTTAGTTCCTTCGCTATCCCCTACATTCGTGGTGAAATTCAGCACTATTTACGAGATCGGGGTTATTCAATTCGCATTCCTCGACGCTGGCTAGCCCTACGGCAAAAATCTGTGGAAATTACTCAAAATTTACGAGCAACGTTAAACCGGCAACCGACAGAAGAAGAAATAGCAGCAGCATTAAACATTTCCCTAGAAGAATGGCAAGAAATTACCCTAGCTCATCAAAATCGGGAACCTCTGAGCTTAGATACACCAGTGGGAGATTCAGAGGACAGAAACACCAGCTTGGGTGAGTTAGTGCCAGATCCTCGCTATCGCAGTTTTCAGCTGGCACAGGAAGACCAAATCCGCATTCAACAAGCCCTAGCTCATTTGGAAAAGCGCACTCGTGAAGTGCTGGAATTTGTTTTTTTACATGACTTGACCCAAAAAGAGGTAGCACAGCGCTTAGACATCAGTGTAGTAACGGTATCCCGCCGCGTTAAAAAAGGCTTGGAAGCTTTGCAAAAGTTAATGACACCGACACAAGATTAAGATTAATTTTCACTACATACATTATTATAAATATAATATAAAATTATCTAGAATCCTATACAGCTGGCAAAGTAACTGGACTCTAGTTGAGGTGCTTTTGGATAAAATAAGCTGACCACTGACGGCTGTTCGCATTCGCGCAGCGTAGCCTTTGGCCAAGGGTGAGCCTTTGGCAAAAGGCTGACGGCTGACCTGCCCACAGCCTTTTGCTTAGAGTCTCCAGTTTTGGGAAATTTGCCAAAAAAATCCTATCTTCAAAGAAGTTGGTGCCACAGATCGATAACTTCAAGGGTATGCTCGGATAAAGCGTTATTTTTAGGTGGTCATGGGTAAAGTATCATGCATCGTATGGGTGAGTGTGCTGGCTCTGCTTATAGGAGGCTGTCAACCGGGGAGAAAGGCTGATCAAGTGGAGCCGACTACCCCTAAACCTACTCCGGTGGCTTCCCCGGATAGCACCAAACCTTCTCCTCCTGTAGCTGAATTTGCTCCTAAATCCCCGGAAAAACCGGAGCAGGAAAAGGTAATACCAATACCACCGTTGATCACAACCTTGCCAAGCAATGAAGTAAGAAATCGGATTGATAAGGGACGTCTTGACCCGTTTGCAGCAATTTCAGTGCAACCAGAGGTGGAGATTTTGCCCAATCCTGGCAGACCAAGTAGTTCCCCTACGAGGGTACAGCCTCTGATTCCTACACCACCAAGACCGGCTTTGCGTCCGCGTCCTGGGACAGGAAGTAGTGTAGTGGTAAAACCCACCAGCCCTTCAAGAGCTAGCAGGCCGACCAGCCCTTCAAGAGCTAGCAGGCCGACCAGCCCTTCAAGAGCTAGCAAGCCCGACCGTAAGGCTCCAAGCTCATCAATCCCTAGAAAGTCTCCTGGCTCATCAAGAGGAAATGTTTTGCCACGGCCCCAGAAAACTCAGCCTACACAGACGAGCAAAGCTAAGCCTGGTTCAATACCAGACAATAGCTCTGTTGTCAAGGATGGTATCCCCCCTATCCCTCCTGAATTTGATCTGCAACTGCCAATCCTACCAGAACCAGAACTGGCATATAAGATCAGTGTCACAGGGGTAGTTGACAATGGTAGGGGTGTCTATTACGCTATCCTAGATGTCCCTAATGAGCCTAGTCGTAGCGTTCAAGCTGGACAGTTTCTATTAGGTGGACAAGTGCTAGTCAAGCGGATTGAAATGTATAGAGGCTTAGATCCAGTGGTGATTCTGGAAGAAAACGGTGTTGAAGTCTCTAGACGAGTTGGAGAAACCTCAACATCAGCTTCTTGAGGTAACCTTAGGGCACGGTGTTAGGTGTTAGGTAAGCATTCAGCTATCAGCCGTCAGCCATCAGCCATTCCCGTACCGTGGCCCAAAAGCCTTTGGCCTTGGCTGACGCTACTAATTGTGCTGATTTTATGAAAAAGTATTAGTAGCGTACGCTATGGGCATAAACTGTTGCAGTAGCGTTGCCACAGACCTTTGGCTGATAGCTGATACGCGACACGCTGATAGCTAAAGGTGTTAGAAATTGGGTTAATGGTTCTGCTACTTAATCCCTAATACAAGGTACCCTAGGATCATGGAGCAGTGTAAACTATTGCGTTATCAAATTAGTTGTCCTGGTTTACCCTTGGCAGTATATCGAGAGGTAGCTGCCCATTTACGGCAAGTGACAGGGGTAGACGCTGATTTACTACCCCAAACATCCCAGCAGTTTGATTACAATCAGAGCCAAGTTGGTGGATTGTGGATTGAGTATGCCGAGACTGCTGATAAAGTAGAAACAGAACGGGTCAAGCAAATTTTGTCCTATTATCAAAATCGCTATGGTGCCTGGGAAGAAGACACTTCCGATGGTGGACAGCAGCTCACATGATGGGGAAGCAAAAGGTTAATGGGTTTAATCCAGGCTTTACGAGGAACACGGGATATCCTGCCAGACGAAGTGGGATATTGGCAGCAAGTAGAAGCGATCGCACAACAGATTCTCAATAGAGCGGCTTATCGAGAAATTCGTCCTCCCATTTTTGAGCGCACTGAACTGTTTGAACGGGGGATTGGGGAAGCTACTGATGTGGTGGGGAAGGAAATGTATACCTTCAACGACCGGGCAACCCCTCCTCGTTCGGTGACACTACGTCCAGAAGGGACAGCGGGAGTAGTGCGAGCTTATATTCAAAATAGCCTCTATGCTGCTGGTGGAGTACAACGGCTCTGGTATACCGGTCCGATGTTTCGCTATGAAAATCCCCAAGCTGGACGACAGCGACAGTTTCATCAATTGGGGGTAGAGGTGATTGGTTCTCGTGATCCGAGGGCAGATGCAGAAGTAATTGCGATCGCAATCGATATCCTAAATACCTTGGGTCTAGTTAACCTGAAACTTGACCTGAATTCTGTCGGTAGTACCGAAGACCGTCAACAGTATCGACAGGCTCTGGTAGATTACCTCACTCCTTACAAAGATGAGTTGGACGAAGATTCTCAAGACCGTTTAACTCGCAATCCCCTCAGGATTTTAGATAGTAAAGACAAACGTACTCAAGAGATTGCTCAGGATGCTCCGAGCATTTTAGACTACCTCAGTTCAGAGTCCCAAAGTCATTTTGATCAGGTAAAGCAGTTGTTGCAGGATAATGGGATTAGTTACCAGCTCAATCCTCGCTTGGTGCGGGGGTTGGATTACTACACCCACACTGCCTTTGAAATTATCTCTGATGACTTAGGCGCTCAAGCAACAGTTTGTGGTGGTGGTCGCTATGACGGATTAGTCCATGAATTGGGGGGAAATAAAACTCCAGCCGTTGGTTGGGCCATTGGTTTGGAGCGTTTAGTGATTTTGCTGCAACAACTGCAAGCATCACCAACCCTAGCGCTAGATTTTTATCTAGTATCCAGAGGTGAAGTAGCTCAAGCTCAAGGGTTGAAACTGGCTCAACAACTGCGCCAAGCTGGGTTGGCTGTAGAACTGGACTTGAGTGGAAGTGCTTTTGGTAAACAGTTTAAGCGAGCTGACCGCAGTGGTGCGGTGGCTTGTTTAGTGATCGGAGATGCTGAAGCTCAGAGCAACACAGTGAATTTGAAATGGCTGGCCTCTGGGGAACAAGAAACTATGACCCAAGCTGATTTATTGGATAAAACTGACCAGTTAAAAGGGCAGATAGAACAATTGCGTTGAGTGTTGAGTGTTGAGTGTTGAGTTGCTTAGGGTGCGTTAGGGGGGCCTTCATATTTCGCCTCGTAGCCAGGGTTAGGTTGTTGCCCGTAACGCACCTTCGTATGGGTAGGGTGTGTTAGGGGGGCCTTGATATTTGGCCTCGTAGCCAGGGTGAGGTTGTTGCCCGTAACGCACCACTGCTGGGTCAAACTGTTAGGAGATGCACCCTTGACTATTCAGTGTTAACACTCAATAACCTCCTATTATTTCGTAGTTAAATATCAATGGTTTGAGATAAGTCTGGGTATGCTTAGGTTATAAAGAAATGGGTTATCATCCTGAGGATGCTGCGCTACCATTTCACCTATAGAGTTCCCCAGCTGCTGCTATGCTACCAATACCTGATTACTTAATTGCCCTGACTGTAGTACTGGTGGTAATCCCATCAGTATTCGTAATTTTACTACGTTTTGCTCTCCATACCCATCTTTTATCCCTAGGGAAGCGAGTAAGAAGACTAATCCATGGACAGCCTCGTGGGAAAAAACCCAGAATTGTAGAGGAGCTAGAAAGACGGTTCTCAGATGCTAGCCGACATTTAGAGCAGGTCAATACAGGCGCATTAATTGACCAAGCCTACAGCCACGAGAAAGTTGTTGGCATCTCTTGTGACCAAATTGATTACATTGGTCGGATTATGCCTAGCTTACTGTTATCCTTTGGCTTACTAGGTACCTTTATCGGCATCACCATCAATTTGTTAGCACTGAGTCAAACAATCAGTCAGTCTGATGCTACCGATATCAATACTTTAGTTAACCAATTACAGCAACCCCTAGAAGGGATGGGGATTGCTTTTACCACTAGCTTAACTGCGATCTTTTTTAGTGCTGTCTTAACCGTAGTTAATGTCGCCTTCAATACAGGGCTAGCCAAAAATAATCTAATTAGTTACTTAGAAGACTACTTGGATAATATTTATCAGCCGACTTTAGTAGGGCAAACACGCCTGGATGTATTGGTTCAGGGGATGTCCAATATCTTTGACAACTTTTTGGCGAAATTTGGTCAGACTGTTCGAGAAGCAGTGGAATCCTCACTACGAGAAAAAGTTCAAGAAATTGCTGATGCTAACACTCAAGTGCTTAAAATAGCAGAAAATTCTTACAATAGATTCTTCCAAGCTGCTAGTACTATCGCCAGAAGTGCTGAGGAATTTCAGTTAGCTGCTGCTCAATTTACCCAAGTGGCTCAAACCTTCGAGCATAGCCAGTTTCCTCAAAAATTATCTAAGGCTACAGTAGATTTAACTAGAACCCAAAGCAGTTTCTCTGAGTCAGCCAGTATGCTATCCCAATCAGTCCAAGCTATGGGAGTAGCAATGGCTGAACTTCAACTTCATGGGGTTAAGTTGGTAAAATTGGCAGAAGAAATCAGTGCCCTCAGACAATCTTCTATAGATGTAGTGAAGCAGCATCATCACAGTCAACAAGCCTTAGGGAAGATTATCCCCCAACTTCAGCAAGGAGCACAGGGATTTCAGTCAGCGATCGCTAGGCTTGATCAATTAGAGCAACGGATTGTTTCTCGAAGCGATAGCTTGAGTGACGTTCAGGCTGAATTGGCTAAGTTAGTGTCAAATGTGAAAAGCTATACCGAAGGAGTAAGTCTGGGCATTCAGGCTTTAGGCGATCGCCTTGATCAAAGTCTTACTCAGCAAGCTAATACTGACCAGCATAATTATGAAATTATGCGACACAATCTTGAAAAAGTTGTCAATCATCTCAATAACACTAATCAGGAAATTGCTAAGATTAGCAAAAAAATGATTGAGTCCAATCAAGTCGATGGTTCAACTCGCATAACCCAAGATATGACTGTAGGAGAGCTAGTCAGGCGTTTGAGCAGTGAACGATAAACCTGGCAAATGACAAATAATCACGTAAGCTATCAGCTATCAGCTATCAGCTTTGTGGCACAGGCTTCGACGCTGGAACCTAACTCAAATTAAACGAATGCTTAGCTCTTTTCTTGATGCAAAGCGCGAGTGGGTAGGGGCTGCATCGCTTATTCAAAAGCACCATTAGTAGCGTGCGCTATGGGCATAAGCTGACGGCTGACGGCTGACGGCTGAATACTTACATAATAACTATAAAATTGACAGGAAATTGATAAAATGCGTCGTTCACGAAATAATGATTGGAATGAAGAGATAAATCTCTGGCCAGCCTTTACAGACTTAATGTCTAATGCCTTCATGATCCTGATCTTATTTTTGTTGCTGTCTATTTTGAAGTCTGTGCTGGCACAAACTGCCTTGGAATCAACCATTGATGATCTCACCAGAAGTGAAGATGAAGTGGTGCAATTAGCAAGGGAGAATGCGGAATTACGAGCTAAGGCAGTTCGGGTTGATCAACTTGAGCGTGGCGTAGCGATTTGGAGAGCTAGGGCAAAGCGCTCAACTGACCGCCAAAAGGCACTAGAACAGCAGGTTAGGGCTTTGCAGGTACAGATTGCTGCAGCACCAAAACCACCAGATACACCTCCAATTATTGTAATCAAAGATCAGGGGGCTTACCGATTTGATTCCGGCAGTGCGGAAATTCCCTCAGCGATGAAAGACTATATTCGGCAGCAAATTGTCCCTGCGATTGAAAGCAATGCCAAGGACTATGAAATTAATGTAGTAGAACTGATTGGTCACACCGATGGTCAACCTAATCTTGGTGCTGGCAATATCGACCAGACCATTGGGAATGTAGTTAATAAAAATTCCTCTATCAGTCAACTTAGACCAGGATCTAATGCTGATTTAGGACTGATGCGAGCTTTGGCAGTTGTGCAATTACTCCGTGAGATTCAATCTAAGGAAGGGCGGCTGAAGGGGTTGCAATTTCGGGCTTATTCTGCAGCCCAGTTAATTTTACCTAATGGAAAAATTGCTCCGATTAGTTTAAAGGATGATCAAACTAGGCGCAGGATTGAAATTCGCTTTACTCGTCTCGGTAAGGTAACAAATGTTCAATAGCTGAAGAGGACATAATCTCGCTAATCTGGTAAGGAAAGATGCGTCAGCTGTTAGCCGTCAGCTGTCAGCCCTCAGCTGTCAGCTGAATGGTTACAAAGATGGTAGTCAGGAAGTTTGCGATCGCAAACTCCATGATTAGGCTTTCTATGGTGAACAAGGAATAATCGCCATGACCTATGTCGTAGATAAACAAACAGACCAACGGCTAGTCCACTCCGGGGTAAGTTGGCATAACTTCAAATCAATTCAAGCGGGGTTCGTCAACTCCCCAGGAATTCGACTGTTCTACTACAGGGGTGAGGTAGAAATATTGGCAGTTTCCCAAGACCATGAAGTCTTCAGTGGTGTCATAGCACTGTTGCTGGGTACTTATTTTGTTGAAAAACAAATTGAGTTCACTCCAACCGGTAGCTTTACCCAAGAGAAGGAAGGGGAAGCATCTGCACAAGCAGACCAATCTTACCTAATTGGTAGAGCGTCAGGAGTGATTGCAGACCTCTCTATTGAAGTTGTCTTTACCAGTGGTAATCAGAGCAAACTAAGTCGTTACCAATCATTAGGAGTACCCGAAGTTTGGTTTTGGGAGGATGGTGTATTTGCTTTGTATCACTTGCGCTTTGATGGTTACGAAAAAATTTCCCAGAGTGAAGTCTTGCCAGATTTGGATATTGACTTATTGTCTCGGTGTCTGATGATGGCTTCCAAAGTTGAAGCTATTAGGCACTTCAGACAAGCTATCTCTGAGGCTTAGAAAAATCCTTAAGATTAGTCGAGTAGGGTGCCTTAGGGGAGCCTTCATGTTCCTCCTCGTAGCCAGAATTGGGACAGCCCGCCCCGTTCCACCCACGGGCAAGATGCCCGTTCCACCCACCGGATCAAACAGCATGCATTGAGATTTACCCCCTACGGTTTTATAGCATTTGTATTTGAGATGTAAACTGAAAATGTCTTTTTTGAGTTTCCTATAAAACTCTGGAGCTCTTTTCCCTGTTGCTTTTTGCCTCTTGCTTCTTGTCTTTTTCGACAATCTATAATTTTACAACTCGTTTGAAAACGCTATTATCTATTTTAATTCAGCAATGCCTTAAATTTATACCCAATAAATATTAAGTAATTTTAAGTTTTTAAAAAACATCTTATTCTTATTGATTATTAAGAATAATCAATAAGAATAAGATGTTATAAAATTAGTTAACAAGAGATAAGGAGGAATCACGATGTTAAATAAATTAAGCATTTTATCTGTTGCAACTATTGTAAGTATGACCCTAAACCAAGGATTAGCTAATGCAATAAGCGCAAATGGAGGTAGTACAGGTTGGCATTCCGTTAGTAGTGGGAGTGAGACAAGCTGTAACAAGAAAGGTATAGAAAAAATGAATATTCTTGTAAATGGAGGAGAAATCGAAAAAACTGAATTTCACCCATGGCGCTATAAAAGAGGAAATAACGTTATTTTTAATCTTGTATGTGCTCCCAAAGGTGATTATGTCAGGGTAGATGTTATTTGTGTGAATCCTTGTGACCGGAACACTTATCGTATTCGCACTGTAATAGATGAACTGATGAATTGGTAAATTCTAGCTTTCGAATCAGCAACACTTTAGGCAGGAGATCTCTCAGGCTTAGAATAATCCTTAAGGTCAGCATTCAGCCGTCAGCTGTCAGCCGTCAGCCCTGAGCCATTCCCGTAACATGGGTACAAGCCTTCGGTTCATAGCTGATAGCTGATAGCTGAATGCTTACTTCTTAAGATTAGCCCTAAAATTTAGTATCAACAAGCACATCTTAAAGGTTAATTTTGTGGTATTGCTTTCTTATCCCCTTAAACAGAGTAGATGTCAGTCACTCTGTCGAATCCGGTGGTTGACAAATCCCGAGGGTGGGGATAAGCAAAATACTCGACTTAAAGTGTAAGCTAATTGGAAAAGCAATCAAGTCCATTAGCAGGTCTTTGGGTCATAGATATCGACAATGGCTAAGAAGTACTGGGAATTTCTACTACAGAAAGAGGGGGAGCGCTCCTGGAAGCCAATCAAGTCTTCTGAGATGGAGATAGAATCCGGTCGGTATCGGATAGTGGCTCGTTCCAACCGGCCCAATACTGATGTAGAAATTTGCGTCAGCTATGATAGCACAGAGCAAGTGCCACCCAAACGCAAGTCCCAGAAACGATGGCGTCGCACCAACTCAGAAGGGTTAATGGTGGTTATTCCTTTCACCAAGCTTAAACCTGGTCTGTGGAAGTTACGTTGCAGTAACGATATCATGGACGATTTTCTGGGTGAGTCCTGGCGAAAATCTTTAGCGCTACAAGTCATACCCAAAGTCAAAGATGTAGAGACACCCCCGAAAACCTCTGTATCCTCATCAGTAGCAGAATCCACGCCAGTAGAATCTACCCCAGTAGAATCTACCCCAGTAGAATCCACCCCAGTAGAAGCCACCCCAGTAGAAGTCACCGAAACTGATACTCAGCCGCCTCAACTAGACAATTCCCTGAGTACACCTGAGCTAGCTGTTGATTCTCCCTCCACCAATACTATTGCTAATGACCTGAAAGTAACAGATGCTAGCTCAGATGCTAGATCAGAATTATCTAACCCTCAGGAGTACGAGAGTCAGATAACACCACCAGAGCAACAACCCATAACCATTGCTGCACCAGAGTTACCTGTTGACCAAGCCCAAGCAGCAATTGGGGTTAGCCAAGACGAATCTAGTCCTAGCCAAGAGACGGTTTTGCAAGGAGTAGAAGAGCTTTACCCAGAGGCACCGGTTAATTCTGAGACCAACCAACAACTAACAGCAACTATCTCGGAAGACTTACCACTCCAATCGACTGTTGAGAATTCCATCATGGAGGAATCTCTGGAAACTTTGGAGCAACTACTACAACAGGTGCTTCAGCCAGTATTGGATGAGTTGGAAGATAGGGAATCTGAAGATAACCAACAGCTAAGAAAAACCTCTGATTCAGATTGGGTTTCAGATACAGATGTTAATCAGTACGGTTTAACCCTAAGACTAGATAAGGAAATTTTCCTGGCAAAGCGAGGAGAGTCGTTGACTATCAAAGGAGCATTGGTAGTAGATAATGATAAAATTAATAATAATGGTGATAGTATAACAGTTAGTGTTTTAGATAGTGTTTTAGAAAACTTATTCCCTGCTACTCTACGCTATCAATTGCGGTTTCCTCAAACAGGAAAACGTTTGTTAGATATTGAGTACTCACTATCTCAAGAGGAGTTATTTTTAGGATTTAGCCATAGTCTAGATATTCCGACGGATTGCCAAAGTGGTCTAATTTTAGGAAAAATCACCCTTTATAATTCACAGTCAACTCCTTTAGCAACTCAACAATTTACTGTTACAGCTAATGTAGAGGATTTATTAGAAGTAATTGTGCCAGGGAATCAGGGGATGCCCATGGAAACCATGGTAGTACTTGCTAATCGCATCGCTCAATCTGCCAAACCTGATCAACCTGATCAAGACCTTCTATTATTAGATGAATACCCCTTAGAGGAGACTACGCTGGATCTGGTTGAGCTACCCCAAAACCATCCATCTCTGTTCTTGCAACCTATCTCTGGACGGTCTTTACCACCAAAACTTTACCAGCATCAGCCGAGTGACATAACTGTTAAATCCCTCGAATTGCCCAATTTGCCTACAATGCAGTCGGTGGCTGACCCTGAGGCAAAGCACGAAGATGTCCAAGATCAGTCTAAAGGATCTGATTCCGTTTCCCTAGATGATCAAGAATCCTCGACTACAGCCAATCCAGAACTAAATAATCGAGAGCAAGATACTGGGTCAGAGTTACAGCCTCAAGACACAGTAGTTCAAGACACAGTAGTTCAAGACACAGTAGTTCAAGACACATTAGTTCAAGACACATTAGTTCAAGACACAGTAGAACAGTCCAAAGATAGTACTAAAAATACTACTGAAGATAGTAACTTAGAGATAAATTCTGAGGTCTCATCTAATTCTAATGATGCTTCTGAAGTGCTGATTAATTCCCTAACGGAATCTGAGGCAATCCAAACTATTGAGATTAGTGAGATTGATCAATCTCAGACAGATGTTCAGTTAGAGGATTCAGAATCCCTTGATACCCAGTTCAAGAATTCCAAGCTAAACCAATTATTGAATACTACTCGGTGGGAGACTCCAGATTCTGTACAAGATCCTGAGTCAATCGCTTTAGAAGATGCTTTCCGAGCCTTAAACATGGAAGAGCGTTTTTGGTCACGGTTGAGTGCTTTAGCGGAAGATGATGAATTGATGGAATTGCTGAGGTTAGAATTATCCCCAGAGAGTAATCCTGCTGGGCAAGATCACTCAGCAGTGGAAGATGAACAGAGGAATCAAACGGCTAGCAACCAAGAAGAGGTTAGGGAATTTCCAGAAAAGGTCTTGGAGTCAATGACAGAATCTGAGGATTTGTCGCTAGTTAGTTCAGAATTAGCAATGCCAAAGACACCCCCTAGAGTTGGTATTACTAGTCACGATTGGAGCACTCAGGAAATTGTAGTAGACGATATAGAAATAGCCCCACAAGCTACAAAAGCTACTGCAACTAAGCAACATGACGTTAAGGCGAAACTGGAGAATCTTTCATCCCTAGAGTTGGATGCGACCTTAACAGCACCCACTTTATCAATACCGACTACTAGGGAGTTGGTTGCTGGAGAAAAGGTAATGGTTACCATAAAACTTCCTCCTAGTCAATCTCGTCTATGTATTAAATTGTGGGTTAAAGACGTGCAAACTCGCTCTCTGCTCCAGGAAACCCGTTCTATTATAGATTTACTCCCCAATGCGGCTGGGGAGCTGGAGGCAATGACTCAATTAGTTATACCCGAAGGCACGACTCAAATCAGAATTGAAGCGATCGCAATTAATTTGGAGAACCAGCAGGAGAGTCACAAGGCGGAGTTGGAGTGTGTAGTTGTTCCTACTGATTTATCGAGTACGGTTGAAGGATGAAGTATTTTACATAGCATTTCTCAATTGGTTGAGGTACAACTTCCTAAGTTTTAGGAAGCAGGGAGCAGGGAGCAGGGAATAGGGAAAAAATCCTGTGTACCTCATAAGTATGAAAAACGCTAGACTGAGGCAATACCGTTTTGTTCCATATAATTCAGTAACCAGTTTGCTGCGGTAGCTCGGCGAGTTTGTCGAGGACCAAATTCCCCGATTTTGTAACCTTTGAAACCTAATTTTTCTTTCAATAGCTGTTTATTTTCTTTGGGTATTGAACGGGTTAGTTTTACCGTAGCAGGGCGGCTTTCTAGGAAATTGGGTGGCTCGGGATAGTCTTCTTGCCATTCAGGATTAACCTCAGTTATATCCCACTGCCCGGTAGTTGAGTTATAACGATAACCTAGATAGTACCAGAGTAGTTTATTAACGGTATCGTCATCAATTTCTTCGTTTAAAATTGACCAAATTGTATTAGTATTGAGTGGCGGTAGTTCAAACATAGTTTAAATTCTAAATTAGAAATTATCAAGGATTAAGTAGACTTCTTCACTTCTCACCTGGTACCTCTGGCGGAATAATGGTAATGGTTGGGGATTGAAGCTGTATGGCTATGAAAATTATAAAGCAGCCGCTGCGGTGGCAGGTGGGATTGGTTTTCTTGGCTGGTGTGTTGGCGATTTCGACATCAGCTATTTTTGTGCGATTAGCGATCGCATCGGCTGGGGTGAGTGGGGTAGGGTTTAGCCTGTTCGTGGCTGGGTCTCGCCTTACTATTGCGTCTATGCTACTGTTACCAGCTTGGCGCAATTTCAGGCAAGCTCAGCTAGGTCCAGGTGCATTACTCTATGCCAGTGGGGCTGGTATTTGTTTAGCGCTACACTTTGTGACTTGGATTACTTCCTTGTCTTTTACTTCCATTGCGGCATCTACTACCTTAGTTACCACAACTCCGATTTGGGTTGCTCTAGTTTCTTGGCTGTGGTTCAAGGAAAAACTAACTAGGCTGACGGTTTTGGGGATTGGTGTAGCCTTTGTAGGTGCTGTGCTGATTAGTTTGGGGGATGGGGGTGCTATTAGTGGTGGGAGTAATCCTCTGTTGGGGAATTCTCTAGCATTGATGGCAGCAGTGATAGCAAGTTTGTATGTACTTTGGGGACGTGAAGCACAGCAGCGGGGTTTGAGTATCGGTAGCTATAGTGCTGTCGCCTACAGTATGGGGGCTTTGGTGTTGTTACTGTTATCCTTACTCTGGGGTGTCAGTTATCTCAATTATCCGGTAGGAGTTTACCTCTACATCTTGTTATTGGCACTTTTCCCCCAAATGGTGGGACATACCAGTTTTAACTGGTTGGTACGCTGGATTAATCCTACCCTGGTGACCCTGGCTATTTTGTTTGAACCGGTTGGTGCTTGTTTTTTGGGCTATCTGATTTTTCAGGAAGTGCCGGGGGTATTGGTCTTGGTAGGTGC
>NZ_JAAHIE010000349.1:0-8098 GCF_010671945.1 Moorena sp. SIO4E2 | reverse complement strand
GAACCGGGTCAAATTTTTGGCTTACTCGGTCCTAATGGTGCCGGTAAAACCACCACCATTCGTTGCCTATGCACTCTCACGGCACCGGACGCTGGAAAAATTGAGGTATCTGGCATTTCAGTACTACACAATCCTAGGGCAGCACGCCGCCGCCTAGGCTATGTAGCCCAAGAAGTTGCCCTAGATAAGGTACTCACTGGTAAAGAACTACTCCAATTGCAAGCTGACCTCTATCACCTCCCCAAAGCAGTTGCCAAAGAACGCATCAATAAACTGCTTGACATTTTGCAGCTCAAGGAGTATGCCAATAAAAAAACGGGCGTTTACTCTGGTGGTCTGCGTCGGCGGCTGGACTTAGCCGCTGGCTTACTCCACCAACCCGATGTTTTAGTACTAGACGAACCCACAGTAGGTCTTGACATTGATAGCAGATTTGTGGTATGGGAACTGTTGCAAAAGTTGCGAGACTCAGGAACCACATTACTAATCACCAGCCACTACCTCGAAGAAATAGACGCATTAGCTGACCAAGTCGCAATTATTGACAAAGGCTTGATCATAGCTGAGGGGACACCATCTCAGTTAAAGGATAGTGTTGGAGGCGATCGCATTACCCTGCGCATCCGGGAATTCTGCCCCATGGAAGAAGCTAAGGAAGCCAAAGATATGCTTCAGTCCTTGCCCTTTGTGCGAGAGGTGATTATTAACAGCAATCAGGGCAATTCCCTTAACCTTGTGGTTAAACCCCAAAGCGATGCCTTAATGATCATTCAGCAAGCCTTAAAAGACGTTAGTTTACCAACCTTTGGCATTGCTCAGTCGCGACCTAGCCTAGATGATGTTTACCTGGCTGCCACAGGTAAAACCCTGATGGATGCTGAACTGGCTGAGGCTGGGAAACGGGATCCCAAGGCAGAGCGTAAACAAAATATGGCCTAAAGGAGAGATAGGACAGAGGTTAGTGGAAAGTAAATAAAGATTGCTCCAATTATTGTAAGAATCTATTGTAGAAATAAATATGAGTGAAACCTTTACCCCTCCTAAATCCGACCTTAACTGGCAACCAGACCTTACTGCACCAATCCCAGTCAATGATACTCCTGGTGTAAGTGAATTTATCCAAGAAACCCTAGCCCTAACCAAACGCCTGTTTATTCAGCTGCAACGGCGACCTTCTACCTTAATGGCTGGTATTATCCAGCCCCTAATGTGGCTAATCCTATTTGGGGCATTATTCCAAAACGCTCCTCAAGGGATTTTTGGCGAGAGTTTGAGCTATGGCAAATTCCTAGGTGCAGGTGTGATTGTGTTTACCGCCTTTGCTGGAGCACTCAATGCTGGCTTACCGATCATGTTTGACCGGGAATTTGGTTTCCTCAACCGCTTACTCGTAGCTCCGTTAGTATCTCGTTTCTCTATTGTTGCAGCCTCAGCCATATATATAATCGCTCTGAGTTTGTTGCAAACTGTGGCAATTGTCACCGCCAGTGCCTTTTTAGGAGCCGGTTTACCCAACCTAGCTGGTCTGGCTATGATTGCCTTGATTGTATTCTTGCTGGTGGTGGGAGTCACAGCCCTCAGTCTAGGACTAGCATTTGCTCTACCGGGTCACATTGAACTAATTGCAGTCATTTTTGTTACCAACTTACCCCTACTGTTTGCCAGCACAGCCCTTGCTCCTCTGTCCTTCATGCCGAAATGGTTACAGGTAGTAGCCAGTCTTAACCCCCTCAGCTATGCCATTGAACCAATTCGCTATCTCTATCTCCACAATGACTGGTCTTTTGGTAGTCTTGTGATGCAGGCTCCTTGGGCATCTATTACCTTTGGCCAATCCCTATTGGTATTGCTTGGTTTTAGCACAGTCGTATTACTCGCAATTTCTCCACTACTGAGCCGCCGCTTGTAACTATTCACCCTAGAGCCTTAGCCATAGGCCGGTGTTACCCTTGCTAGCCGGGGGCGGGGAGATGGGGAGATGGGGAGATGGGGAGATGGGGAAAACCCGAAAGACCTCACTGCATCCCGACTCCCTACTCCCTACTCCCTACTCCCGCGCAACCCATAAATTTGTACCTCACCCAATTGAAAACTGCTAGAAGCCATTGCCAATAATCTAGTAGTTGAGTTGATAGCTTTTTGTTGATGGTTGATGCTTGACGGTTGACTATTGACAGGGTCGCGTCAACCGTCCAAAATGAACCTGTAACAATTGTGCAGGTTAACTCAGGTTAACTCAGGTTAACTATATATAATTCTATAGCAGTATACCAGCGAGATTTATCCATTGAGGGGGGATTCCTATGACGATCAGCAACCAATCTGTTGTTACTGTAGCTGTATTGAGTGTAGCCCTTGGCATTACTACAGCGTTACTGCACGGGTCCGCTACTGCCCAAAGTATAGGTACTATTCGAGCGGATGAAAATTTTAATAACCCTAACGAGCAAGACACATTTGGGGGGTTTGGAGACAGTGGTTTCAACGCTTTTGATTTAATCCATAATGCCCAATTGGGTACAGTTGATATCGATCAGTTCAATCAGGGACAGTCTCAGAGACTAGACGATGCTGCTTCTGAGTTTCGGCGTTTACAGTTGGAACGGTTGCGCAATCCCCAACTAGCATATCCAGAAAACCAATATCCACAAAACCAACCTACTACATCTGGGGCTAGCGAAAGTTACCGATAATCTTAGAGACTTTGGATCAGGTTTGGATCAGGTTTGATATCAACTCCGGTTAATCCCTTGGTTTACGGGTTATCCCATGGATGGTATAGCAGTTCTCAATACCCAATTGAGAACTGCTATTTTATGATATAAACTTTGGGAAATCAAGCTAAGGAATCACAGGAGATAGACCTTGAGGTAAACGTTTTAGGCATCGGGCAATTATCCCAGCTGTAGTTTAACATTAGATGCAAGATATGATAGATTCCTGTGTGAATCAAGTTTTCTAAATACAGCTTATGCTCTGAGGATAAGTGACGTAATTCTTGGCTTTTTGATGATGGTTCAATCTTGTCTAGGGCTTCGTAATGATTCGGAATTCTGCTGAGGACATAAGCAATTAAATCCTGGCGTATTTTAGACTGAGAAAACACGTCTTGATAGGGAAACTCCGGATACGTTGCTAAGACGTTTTCAATTTCTTGAATCACTATCGGTGTAGTTACGTGAACAAGGGTTTTACCCATCGTTTACACTCCTTTTGCAAACCGATTTATTATGGCGAACTGGTTTTTTAATTAGTAAATAGCTTGTTTTAAGCCCTGTTTGAAGTCAAGGGAAGTATTCTTAACTGCTGATTAATTGCTGCTAACAGTTCCCGACTATCTACAGGTTTGGTTAGATAATCATTGGCTCCAAGTTCCTTAGCGCGAGCATAGCCATCCTCCTTTGACTGACTGGTTAGAAATATAAACGGTGTTTTCGCTGTCTTTAACCTATCTCGTAATATCTGGAGAAGCTCATACCCATCAAGGGATGGTATATTAATTTCACAAATAATTAAATCAGGTCGGACAACTTTAGCTAAATTTAAACCGAGCCAACCATCGTCTGAAGTAAGGACATTAAATCCTTCTAATTCAAGTAAATCGGAGAAATTTGAGCGCAATACTTTATCATTTTCAATTAATAAAATTGTTTTGTTCATCGCTCCAGGCTTTATAAATTCATGATCAAGATTAATCCCCAACTTGCATAATCCGTTCTAGCAAGAGGCGATCGCTAGTTGAGCTACCGAACCATAACTTATCTTTTGCCAGAGTACTGAGAGATAACTGACCATTCGGTTCAATGCTAAAATCTTGACCCAACACTAACCCTTGCTCCTGAAGCTTCTTGATTGCGACAGCCATCGCTACTGCCACTAAGTCAAGTTCGGGCATCAAATAATCGGGATGACGCAATAGCCAGTAACAAGCATCAAGGTTAATCTCTGGTAGTCGATAAACCGCTGCCAGTAAGACTTGCTCAATATAAGTGGGACTGGGTAAAACAGTCAGAAAGTCTTTAAGAGATTTGATAAATGTTGAGTCTTGACTCTGAAATACATCCACAGCTAATCCGATGTATGACTCATAGTCCTGGGCTTGGCTGGTGGTACCCATGTTTCCTTCCTTGGTCAAAAGCAAACTGTTGATACCCAGGACAACTGGTGTGAAGGTTTGTCTCCTCTGGTGCTCTGGGTGGTGAGGATAAGCTAAATCGATCGTAGGACTGATCGTGGGACTCAGGGATAATTGCTCCAAAGGAGTGGCGTTGGAACAATTACTGGAACTGCTACCTTTGTTTGAAAAAATCATACCCATACCCCGAAGTTCAACCCAAGATCGATTTACCTTACCTACAAATACAAATTAGGGCGCAAATGTGAAGATACTGTGATTGGGTAGGCTACCAACTTAGGGGTAATCTGTAAGATCTCAAAGGTGAGTGCTATCGAATCGGGAGCATCCCAATTATGCAAATCTTAACCAGAGGTCGAGGGGGGATATCTCGGGGATACCGAAGATGGGGAAGATTCCGAAGATGGAACTGAGGTGATGTTCCATCATACCAAGTTAATTCATACATCGCACCTTCTTCCCCCTCCTGCTTGGGAATGGTGATATCTTTGAACCCAGGGCAAATGCATCTAAAGTATAGAATCCTTACCATCAAGACAAAGATTTCAAGATTCATACGCAAAACTACGTTATAGTATGAATCTGATATGCAGTAAGCATTTCAAAATAAGATACCTTTACCCTGGGGTCTAAGAAGGCAATGCTCTAACAAAGCTTGGCCATTCGCTACGCGAATGAACACATTCACAGAAGCTTTAGAAGCATAACGGAGCCGCCATGTCTGATCGCGCATGTCAATTGGCTCAAGCAGAATCAGGACGTGTTTGCTGCTTACAAAGCCTCTTTGGGCTATGTTTGGTCTTGATTTTTGTCTAAGTTCCGATAGGAGAAAGAATTTAGGAGAAAATATTCATCAGAACTATGTCTAGTTTAAGAAAAGAAGGATATCTTCATTTGCAGTTGGACGACGGATCAATAAAGCCTAAAAATCCAGATTTTTTGAATTACTGGAATCATTTAGTAACTGATCCCTATATTGAAGGCGATCATAAATTTAGGCAGAGAAGATATTCAAACATAATCTTTCACAGAAATAGTGAGATTGAATATTTGAGATCAACTTATTTTCAGGGAGAGAGATTTAACAGGCTGTTTGGAGGTCAAAGCAGAATTTTTGAAAAGATAGATGACAATTTATTGACTGATCCAATTTTCATTGACTTAATAAATTATGATTTTTGTTTTTTCTTAAAACATGGCCTTATAACTAGTAAGGAATATAATATGGGAATTCACCAAATTAGAACTCTTACTACAGCCCAAAATACTGGGCGAGTAACACCTGAAGGTATCCATAAGGATGGGCATCCTTTTTTCGCAATTCATTTCATAAATAAAAGTCAGATCACAGGAGGAACTACTAAAATATATGACAACAATCTGAAGTTAATAGAAGAAATAAACTTAAGTAATTTTGGAGAGACTATCTTTGTCCTTGATACTCTGGTTTACCATGGAGTAACAGATATAAAACCATTGCCTGGAAGTGATAAAGGGTTTCGAGATGTTTTGATAATAGAATTTTATTAAAGATGGCAATATATACTAATATAAGCTCTTTTGAGTTAGAAAAAATAGCTTCATACTATGGTATTGAAGCGATCAATTCTTTTCCTATTAATGGAGGAAATGCTAATTCAAACTACTGCTTACAGTCTAAAGATGGAAAATACATAGTAACTGTCTTTGAAGAAGCTTCTCTAGAAAAAATATGCACGATGGGGTATCTTCTTCAATATTTAGAAAGATACAAATTCCCCACTTCTCAAGTTCAAACAACTTATTCCGATAAAATAGTAACTCAATGGCATGAAAAACCTGTTCTAGTCAAGAAATGGATTAACGGAACAGTGCCTACTTTATTAAACGAAACTCTCTTAGAACAGGTTGGTCGTGTTATGGCACAACTACATAGAGTTCCTGCTCCTCCTTATTTACCTCAGTCACACGATTATGGACTGGAGCTTTTTTCAACAGTTTTTGGCAAGTCAATTGATCTGTCTTATGAGTCATGGCTCAAGAATCAGTATCAAGATCTCAATTTTTTATTGCCCATTAAGTTACCAATGGGCTTAATTCATGGTGATCTTTTTTATGATAACATTTTATATGAAAAAAATAACTTGAAAGCCTTTATTGACTTTGAGCAATCTTGTTACTATTACCTCTTATTTGACTTGGGAATGGGAATCCTTGGACTATGCCAAAACCAAGAAAAAATTGATATTGTTAAAGCGAAATATTTCATCAAGGGATATGAACAGGTTCGCTCGTTAGAGCCTCTAGAAAAAGAGCTTTTACAGGTATTAATCGGTTATGCGGCAACTGCAACCTCTTTCTGGAGATTTTGGAAGTATAATATTCATTCACCTAATATAGAGTTGAGAAATGAGCATTGGAAGATGGTTAGGATAGCTGAGGATGTAAAAAGATGTAGGCAAGAAGATTTCCTATCAATATTTGATCCGGCTTGATTTCTCCAGAGCTAGGGATGATGCCTGTTCAAGTGTTAAATTAGACCGAATAAAACGGGGGAAATGCTGGAACTCGTCGGATAAAATAAAAGCATGACCGGCATGAGCTCCACTCCTGTCTACCATTAGAACTCTTGCAAAAGTAGCGATCGCTACTTTTCAAGAGATATTATCACCTATCTACATCCCAAATACCCATAGGTAGATCTTTAAGATTGGGTTTATAGCGAGATCTAGGATCTTCATAGCAGCCTAGGAGTTGATTCCAAACAGGGTTATCTGTTTTTTTATGTCTTCTAAAAATATCCCGTGAAGCCAGCCATCTAAAACTATATCCATAAAAAAGAGCTTTCCTTGTAACGCTAGAGATATTTGGGCTTCGAGCATGCCAAACCCTTCGATCGAAAAATACAGCATCTCCTGGGGCAACAAGCATCGGGACTGCTTTTTCAAAATCTGCTTTGGAAAGAGATGATCTTTCCATCTTGTGGCTCCCAGGAATTATCAGAAGATTTCCCCGATTTGGCTTTGATACATCACTGAGCCAGTAAGAAACCTTGACAGAAAACATATGAGTTTTCAATACATTGAGATCCATTTCTATGATGTCACTATCTCGATGCCATTCTAGCTTCTCTATCGGCAATGGTTGTTCACCCGGTAAGTTGACATCTAAATGAGAATGGAATAAGAAAATGTTAGAGCTTAATAGGTTGACAACTTTAGTGATAGTTTTATCCCAATCTAATAGATTAAGAAAGAAATCTTCTTCTTCTACAAAGTCAAACAAGTGAATAGATTGAGATTCTGGCTCTTTCTGTTTGTGCTTTCTCCATAAATCATCGACCTTCTCTAAAGCTAATGTCACTACATCATCAGGTAAGACGCCTTTCAGTATTAAGTATCCATTGTCATCAAAAAAAACTCTTTCTTCTTCTGTTAGCGGGTAACGCTTATTAGTCTTTTCAGTCATTACTAAATCCTCAAATTACTGTACAAAACTACGTGCAAACATCATTGTTATTGCTTCTTGAGCTTGATAGTCTAGATTGATACTTGCTTGTGATTTATAGTTTCGAGATTGATCAGGCAAATAATATTGAATCCATGCTCGATGCCGATTGGCTAGTTGTATTATACTATCTGCGATGAATTGAATTTCTTCATCCATCATGACAGGATGGAGGGAAACTCTAATCCACCCTAATTGTGGGTTGTGCTGCTGGTTAGATTTTAACCTATCCTCTTGACTTTCTGGCTTACCTTCTTTTATAAGACTATACCCGTAGCTTCCGGGTGCTGCACGACTGGCTTTGCACTGTATTGCAAATTTATCGTTGAGCAATCTTGCTCCTATATACGAGTCCAAATTATCTATGTAAAATGAGATAATAGGAAGCCTATCTCGATGCTGAGATGCCATAATATGAAGGTTAGGGATTATTTCGAGTTTCTTCCACAGCATATTCAAAAGAATCTTATCTCGTGA
>NZ_JAAHIE010000348.1:0-8127 GCF_010671945.1 Moorena sp. SIO4E2 | reverse complement strand
GCTGCATCGCTAATCAATAAGTTTTAACCTTTTTATGCATAGCCTGCCAACCATAAAGGCTCCACTCTCCTAAGGTTTCGTCTCCGGGATAGAATCCAGGGGCTTGCGCCCTCAGGGTCTTCGGTCAAGTTATGTCTAGTTAAGCAGATCCTAGTTAATCAGCTACTAAGAAACAACTCCCCAATCCATATAAGGCAACCTAGCCGCTGTGGATCGAATCGCTTCTACTTGAGCAACCAGTTGTCCACAAGTATCCCAAGTCCCAGTCAACAGCATGTTTCTTGGTCCATCCTCCATAAACACAGAAGCCTGCAACTCACCACAATAGACTTGCATCTCTTCCAAATCCAAGGTCATCGGGATTTCAGGATTCTCATGGAGGCTTGTTTGTAATTGCTTGACGGTTTCCGAGTCAGCGGTCACACAGGGAAGCCCTATCGCCAAGCAGTTACCAAAAAAGATTTCGGCAAAACTCTCTCCGACAATTCCTTGAATCCCCCATTTAGATATCGCTTGAGGGGCATGTTCCCGTGAAGACCCACAGCCAAAGTTACCATTTACTACTAAAACCGTTGCACCTTGATAGTGGGGTTGGTCAAAGGGATGTTGTCCGTTAGCTTGAGCGCGGTCATCAACAAAAACCTGTTGTCCGAGACCATCAAAGGTCACACAGCGCAAAAATCGAGCTGGGATAATCCGGTCGGTGTCGATATCATTCCCTACTACAGGAATTCCTGTTCCGGTAATCATCTTTACTTCACTACTCATCAGACCTGCTCCTATACCATCAACTCCCGAACATCAGCCACTGCCCCTTTAACGGCTGCGGCTACAACCATAGCTGGACTCATCAACAACGTCCGTCCCGTGGAAGACCCCTGGCGACCTTTAAAATTGCGGTTAGAAGACGAAGCACTAATCTGACTCCCTTGGAGTTTGTCCGGATTCATTGCCAAACACATCGAGCATCCAGGCTCTCGCCACTCAAACCCAGCCTCCACAAAGACTTGATCGAGTCCTTCTGCTTCTGCTTCTTGCTTAACCCGTTCCGAACCTGGAACCACAAAGGCTTTGACTCCCTCAGCCACATGATGACCTTGAGCAAATTTAGCGGCTTCTCGCAGGTCAGTCAGTCTACCATTGGTGCAGCTACCGATAAAACACACATCCACCTTTGTGCCTTGAATTTCTGTGCCTGGAGTTAGCTGCATGTACTCATAGGCTTGTTGTGCGATCGCTCTTTCCGTTTCTGGCAAACTCTCCGGTATCGGAATGGTTTCATTAACCGCAATTCCTTGACCTGGTGTAATCCCCCAGGTCACTGTAGGCGCAATGTCTGCCGCCTCAAACCTAACCACATCATCATACACGGCATCGTCATCGGACCGGATACTGTTCCACCAAGCCACCGCCTGTTCCCAATCTGCACCTTTGGGAGCAAAATCTTTCCCCTTAAGATAATCAAACGTTACCTGATCCGGGTTAACATAGCCGCACCGAGCTCCCCCCTCGATCGACATATTACAAACAGTCATCCGTCCTTCCATGGACATCTGCTCAAAGGTAGTACCAGCATATTCATAGGCATAGCCAACTCCACCTTTGACCCCCAACTTACGAATGATGTGTAAGATCACATCTTTCGGGTAAACCCCTGGGCGTAAATTACCATTCACCTCTATTTTGCGAACCTTAAGCTTAGACAATGCCAAGGTTTGGGAGGCTAAGACATCACGGACTTGAGAGGTACCAATTCCAAATGCGATCGCACCAAACGCACCATGAGTCGAAGTATGGGAATCCCCGCAAGCCACCGTCATGCCTGGCTGAGTCAACCCTTGTTCCGGAGCAATCACATGGACAATGCCCTGATTCCCAGAGCCGATATTATAAAATCGAATCCCAAACTCCTTACTACTGTTTTCCAACGCTTGCATCATCTCCTCTGCCAAGACATCAGCAAACGGACGACCTTGGTTTTCCGTCGGAACAATATGGTCTACCGTTGCCACAGTTCGTTCCGGAAACAGCACTTTCAATCCCCGTTCCCGCAGCATCGCAAAGGCTTGGGGACTAGTAACTTCATGAATTAAGTGTAAACCAATAAATAGTTGAGTCTGACCCGAAGGCAACGTGCCAACACTATGTAAATCCCAAACTTTGTCAAACAGTGTTCTCGCGCTCATTTAGAAAAGGCTTCTTACCTGGAATCCAAGACAGGGGTAATGTATTTTACCCCCAGATTTCACATTCTATTCTAAAATATGTCCTGTTCAACACAGGTTTTACATTTTTGCTAAAAAAATTAACAGCTTCCCTATAATTATTCAGCTATCATCTATCATCTATCAGCCATTAGCTATCAGCATGCAGCTTATGGGCTATTATGGGCAAGCTACGACAACAGCTTTTGAATAAAACCGGTAAATTTCTTTAATCAATGTTATTGAAAGCTGAGTGCTGACTGCTGAGTTCTGACTACTGAGTGCTGACTGCTGAGTGCTGACTGCTGAAGGCTTCCCCATCCCCACCAATCACTAATCATCAAATAAACCTAAGATTGGACCAAGGATAGCTCCGAACACAAATCCACCAGCATGAGCCCAGTAAGCAATTCCTCCCCCCTCCATTCCCACTTGAGCCTGTGCTCCCAGACTAGCTATGCCATTAAACGCTTGCTGTAGAAACCAAAACCCTAGATAAAATACAGCTGGTATCCTAGCTACGAAAAATATGATAAATAGGGGCACTAGAGTCAGGATTTTAGCATTAGGAAACCTGATAATATAGGCACCCATCACTCCAGCAATTGCTCCACTAGCTCCTAAAGCAGGGATAGGAGATAGAGCTGAGAAAAACCATTGGGCTAACGCGGCTAAAGCCCCACAAGTGAGATAAAAAATTAAGAACCTTATCCCCCCAAGTTTTTCTTCAATGTTGTTACCAAAAATCCACAAAAATAACATATTGGAGCCAACATGAAGAAAGCCAGCATGGAGAAATTGGGATGTGATCAGAGTCAAGGGTTCTGGCACAGGCTGGCCCACAGGAAAACCCTCGAAACTAGCGGTTAACTCCCTAGGTACCACAGCATAAAGCCTAAAAAACGTGTCGAGTTCTGGTTTACTTAAGCTAAGTTCATAAATAAAGACTAAAATATTAATAGCAATCAGAAGGATAGTAATATATGGCGTGATTGTGATTGGGTTTTCGTCTCTTAGGGGTACCATAATTCATTTTTATTTTATGAGTTCACCGAAATAGTCACACCAGATTCTAAAGGAAGTTTACAAAATTAACTAATCTTTGAGTTTTTGCTAAGCAGTCAGTTTTCAACCCCCGTCTATTATCACACTTTTCTCAAGTTAACTAAAACTTGATTTGTGAACTAGATAAGTCAGCTGATTGAGGAGTGCTAGATTTTGGCGTTGCTGATCTAAGGAATAATATCAAGTCTAGTTGGGTCAGTTACCACTTACCACTTACCACTTACCCTAAATCATTCCACAAGTGAGCAACGCCCTATGTTTAGCTTTTGTTGAATCTACCACTTCAGCAGATTAAATTGTTCCATATCCACCGTATCCCGATTACGATATATCGACAGCACAATAGCTAAACCCACCGCCGCTTCTGCAGCTGCTACCGTAATTACAAAAACAGTAAACACTTGACCTTTAATCCCTGCTGAGTCCATAAAATTAGAGAACCCCATTAAATTCAGATTGACCGCATTCAGCATTAGCTCAATAGACATCAGCACTCGCACGGCATTGCGGCTAGTTACTAGACCATAAATACCGATGCAGAACAAAGCAGCAGCAAGTAGTAAAAAGTATTGGAGTTGAAGTTCCATAAATCTGATAGTTTTTTAGGTAGGTAATAGTAAGCTATTCAGCATTTAGATTGGGATACCTAAATTGCTCAAAGGGAACAGTTAACAGCGGTTATGGTAACAGGTAATAACCAATTTAAGCGATGCAGCGCGGTCTTGGGGGTCTCCCCCATGAGCGACTGCATCAAGAAAAATGAACATCAGCTTAGTTTTTAAATGGGTAATTACTAGTTGGTTATTGACCCTTGAGGGGTGACAGTAAACCTTGGCATTTCGGCCACGCTACGCGAACAACTTACCCTTCACCATGCCAAGGGCGAACAACCTTCAACAAAAAACTAAACGGTTGTCTTAGTGGAATCTCCTGCTACAGACGCAAGCTCCCGAGGACGTTCAGGCAAGGTCAAAGCTGTAGCAATTTCCTGATCTCTCGAAACCAATTCCTCAGGAATATAATCCCGACGAGCTATGATAATTGCCCCTACCATTGCCATTAACAAAAGTACAGAAGCTAGCTCAAACGGCAATAAAAAGTCACTGAAAAAATGCTGACCAATCTCCACAGCAGTATTAGTAACAACCATAGCTGGATCAATTTCAACTGACCATGGCGTTGCCAAAACCATTGTACTCAGAAGCGCAAACAAACCAATACAGACTATAGCAGTGGATCCAGTGCGCACCCAGCGCTTAGTCATTGGTTGAAAATCCTCTCGCTTATTCACCAACATGATGGCAAATAAAATTAGGACATTAACCGCCCCAACATAGATTAATATCTGTGCTGCTGCTACAAAGTCAGCATTTAGCAGAATATACAATCCAGAAATACCGATGAAAACACCAGCCAGTAAAAACGCTGAGTATACAATGTTGGAAAGAAGGACAACCCCTAAAGCCGCCCCAATCATGATCACCGATAGTATGGCAACGGAAATTATCTGAACCCCTTCCGCTAGATTCATGCTTAGCTTATCTCCTCGTGATATATTTTTGGCTAATCGTTATTAGTGATAAGTCATTGGTCACAGTCAACAGTCACTAGTTAACCTTCAACCTTCAACCTTCAACTTTAAATTTTCAACCTTCAACCTTCAACCTTGGCCTTTGGCCACGCTACGCGAACAACTTTTAAAAGACCAATGACTAACAACTAACTCTTAACGTCTTCTTCCTTTGATTGCATTTGCTCGAGAATTTCCTCTGGACGCATACCAGCCCTTTGAGAACCTGCTGGCAAATCATGAGGATCCATAACCCCTTTCGGTAGATAAGCCAATTCCCTTAGAGGAGTTACCATTGGGTCTTGGGTAACTTTATAGGGGAGGCGTCCCAGGGCTACATTATCATAGTTCAACTCATGACGGTCGTAGGTAGAAATTTCATATTCTTCCGTCGCTGATAGACAGTTAGTGGGGCAGTATTCAATGCAGTTAGCACAGAAAATACAAACTCCGAAATCTATACTGTAGTGCTTGAGATTTTTCTTCTTAGTAGCTTTATCAAATTCGTAATCTACCACTGGCAAGTTAATCGGACAAACCCGCACACAGACTTCGCAGGAAATACACTTATCAAATTCAAAATGAATCCGACCGCGATAGCGCTCAGAGGGGATTAGTTTTTCGTAAGGGTATTGTACTGTAATTGGACGCCGTTGCATGTGATCAAAAGTCACCGATATCCCTTGACCAATGTAGCGAGCAGCCTGCACAGTTTCTTTAGCGTAGTCGCCAACCTGTTTGATGAACTTTAGCATAATAATAGTTTAGTGTCTCTCTCTTGATGGTCTTGCTGAGTATTGTAGTACTGATTTATGATTCCTAAATTATGTACTTTTTTAAGTATATCTTGTCCGTTTTACTACTTATTACTATCGTTTTTTCGTTACTTGTTAATTCTTAACTTTTAATAAAAAAGTAGCCAGTAAACGGACTTGATATAACTAATAACTAACCACCAAAGGCAATTGGAAATGCCAATTTAAGAGCAGCAGTTAATAGAAGATTTACCAAAGCTACTGGTAGTAGAAACTTCCAGCCTAAGTTAAGCAATTGGTCAATCCGAACCCGAGGCAGTGTCCAGCGTAACAGAATAGCTGTAAAGATCAGGAAGTAAGCCTTTAGCAGGGTCATGGTAATCCCTAAAGAAGCAGTAATCACCTGCAACCAGGAACTGGTTTCACTCACACCTAGCCAGCCCGCAAGCTTATCGAGAGGAATGGGGAACTCCCACCCACCGAGATAGAGCACTGCTACGAGCAAGGCAGATAACACGAGATTGACGTAGGAACCGACATAGAACAAACCAAATTTCATCCCAGCGTATTCTGTCTGATAGCCAGCTACCAGTTCTTCTTCTGCTTCGGGTAAGTCAAAGGGGAGTCGCTCGCATTCTGCCAAGGCCGAAATCCAAAAAATTAGGAAACCCACTGGTTGACGCCAGATATTCCAACCCAGAATGCCGTATCCCGATTGCTGATCAACGATGTCAATGGTGCTGAGGCTGTTGGACATCATGACAACAGCTAGAACCGCTAATGCTAGAGGAATTTCGTAACTGATAGACTGAGCTGCAGCTCTTAAGCCTCCGAGTAAGGAATACTTATTATTAGAGGCGTAGCCAGACATTAACAGACCAATCGGCTGAATGCTCGACAGGGCAATCCATAGGAATATGCCTGTGCCCACATTGGTAATTACCAAGTTCTGTCCAAACGGTACAATCAGGTAGGAGATAAATACCGGCAGTACAACCAGGATTGGTCCGAGGGTGAATAATAAAGAGTCAGATTTGGCTGGAATAACATCTTCTTTGAAGACGAGTTTGATGCCATCTGCTACAGGCTGGAGTACCCCTAGAGGGCCAGCGTATTCTGGACCAATGCGCTGTTGAGCAGCAGCTGAAATTTTTCGTTCTAACCAGACCACTACCAAAACCCCTACGGTGGCAACGGTAATCATTAGAAATAGGGGTAATGGCATCCAAATGGCTTTAGCTGCACCAGCGGGGATGCCTAGATCACTCAGCGATTGAATAAAACTGCTTTGGAGGTCAATTCCTGGATTCATATTTTCCCATGAAGGTTATCATTGAGACCATCGATACCGCTGGTATCAGTGGGTATAAGTTTCTTTATGAAGATTTTTTGAGAACTTCAGTGTCTAGTATATACTTGAGAGCTTAATTTCTCCCGATCACCCGATCACCCCTTGTCTATCCTAGACCTAAAGCATTGCTAGGATAGCTCTATCGCTATTGTTTTTATATATAGGGTTCATCAGCAATTGGATGGGAGTGCGATCGCACTGTTATAGATATCACTGTATAGATCGCGATAGATCGCGCTTTTCCTGGGATGTTAGAACCGCAGGTGCTGCTTTCCCGGCATCCAGCTGCGGAAAATCTAGTCTGTAGACTTGCCTATAAGTATCTTGCCCATAGCTATCTGTTCGTGGCATTATTAATGACCAACGATTAAGTTGTAATATTTAGGCTTATTATTGTCGTTGACTATACCAAAAGCGATTGGCCGTAGACCACACTACGCGAACGCATTTCTACTTAAAACTTCTACTTAACAAACTTAAAGCTAAACTTTCAAGTAGATCAACCCATCTTTAACCCCAATGATCCTGTGCATAAATCCTGGGTGTCCTCAGCCCGGTAACCCTGATACGGATCTATTCTGCTCAAGCTGCGGTTCTGAGTTATTGCTGGCGGGACGGTATCGGGTCAGCCGATTACTCGGAGAAGGTGGCTTTGGACGAATCTATGAGGTGACTCACAAGGGAATTGCCAAGGTTCTCAAAATTTTGATTAACGATGAACCCAAAGCTGTGGAACTTTTTGAGCAAGAAGCCAGAGTTCTCACTCAGCTCAATCATCCAGGTATTCCTAAAGGAGAGGAAAATTTTACCTTCTTTCCCAGAAACCACCAAACCCCCCTATACTGTTTGGTCATGGAAAAAATCTCTGGGCTGAATTTAGAGGAGTATCAGGAAAAGCGAGGAAATCGCCCCATTGATGAAAAATTAGCCTTGGATTGGTTATTTCAAATCGTTGATATTCTCCAAGCAGTTCATCAGGAAAACTTTTTCCATCGCGATATCAAACCTTCCAATATTATTTTGCGTCCAGATGGACAACTAGTATTAATTGATTGGGTGTGGCTCTTTTGGAAAGACGTTTGGTCAGGTTTAGAGAGGTATCGGAAGAGTAGGAGGAGCAGTAATAGAGCAACGAGCTTGAATTAGTCGTTTCATCAAAGGAAGGCCATCTTTGTACAAAGA
>NZ_JAAHIE010000347.1:0-8143 GCF_010671945.1 Moorena sp. SIO4E2 | reverse complement strand
ACTCACTAGGATTGTTTATGACAGCTTTTCAGACGGACACAACAACTACCACTAATACCACTTCTTTACCTCCTGCCGACTCTAGGGAGAGAGTCAAGCAGTTGATGCAACAGCTGCAAGATACGATTTGTGATGCTCTAGTAAAAGTAGACGGAATTGGCACCTTCAGAGAAGATAAATGGGACAGAGACGAAGGGGGTGGTGGTCGTTCCCGTGTGATACGCGATGGTTCAGTATTGGAACAGGGTGGGGTTAACTTTTCGGAAGTTTGGGGCAAACAGCTGCCACCTTCAATTTTGAAACAGCGCCCCGAGGCAGCTGGACATGGTTTTTTCGCTACTGGTACCTCCCTAGTATTGCATCCTCGTAATCCCTATGTCCCCACGGTTCACCTGAATTATCGCTACTTTGAGGCAGGACCAGTCTGGTGGTTTGGTGGGGGAATCGATTTGACCCCTTACTATCCCTTTGCTGAAGATGCTGCCCATTTGCACCGCCAATTGAAAGAAGCCTGTGATGCTCATCACCCTGAGTATTACCCAGTGTTCAAGTCTTGGTGCGATGAGTATTTTTATCTGAAACACCGTCAAGAAATGCGGGGTGTTGGAGGCTTATTTTTTGACTATCAAGATGGCACGGGTAAACTGTATCGTGGTCCCCATCAAGATGGTCCCGCAGCAGCTTACAGTGAAAAGCTTGGGGATTTAGAGCCTCGCAGTTGGGAAGATTTATTTGCATTTGTCACAACCTGCTCTGAGGCATTTTTACCAGCTTATCTACCCATTGTAGAGCGCCGTCGCGATATGGACTATGGAGACAGAGAACGTAACTTCCAACTCTATCGTCGGGGTCGATATGTAGAATTTAACCTGGTGTATGACCGAGGCACAATTTTTGGTCTGCAAACTAACGGGCGTACTGAATCCATCCTGATGTCCTTACCCCCCTTAGTGCGTTGGGAATACGGTTACCAACCTGAACCGAATACACCAGAATCTGAACTCTATGAGACATTTCTCAAGCCTCAAGACTGGGCGAACTGGACAGCTTAAACTGTTGTCATATCACTTATGGCAATACTAGGATGGTTCGATGTCAGCTATCAGTCGTAAGTTATCAGCAGTCAGGTATCAGCAGTCAGGTATCAGCAGTCAGGTATCAGCAGTCAGGTATCAGCAGTCAGGTATCAGCAGTCAGCTTATGCGCTACGGGCACGCTTGGCCTTTGGCCACGCTCCGCGAACGCGAACAGCAGTCAGGTATCAGCAGTCAGGTATCAGCAGTCAGGTATCAGCAGTCAGGTATCAGCAGTCAGCTAATCAACGGTAGGTAGTAAATAAGCATCGGGGGTGCTGGTAGGGCTGGTTGAAATTCCCTGGTCGTTTTACTATCAGCTATCAGCTATCAGCAGTCAGATATCAGCATTCAGCTGACGTAATAGAGATTAAACCAATGCTTACCGGTTTGATTCAAAAGGTGATAGCACCTCAATTAGCGTGGCCTACGGCCAATGACTGATAGCTGATAGCTGAACGCGATCGCGTGTGCGTAGCACATAAGCTGATAGCTGATAGCTGATAGCTGATAGCTGATAGCTGATAGCTGATAGCTGATAGCTGGGGGAACATAGAATAGAAATCCAGGATTCATCCCCATTATTCCCTTAATCTTCAGGTCTTATGACCAGATTTGTGCAAAAATTTGGATACGCTCCCTGACATTTCACCAATCACTGTAAGCTAAACTAGCTTGCAGTGAGAACCTCCATGATCCCAATCACAGAGGGCTTGCTTTAAGAAAAGTCTTCCCCGCTTAATTTGTTAGTCAGGGTCTATGAATTAACAATAATTTCAGAGCTTTTCCAGTCGGGTGGGAAGCAGTCAGGGACTACAGGTGGCAATAGTCCTAATCGTTTGGGACGCACTCTCAAATCTTTATAAGTAGATTTGGGAAGGTTTCAATCAGCGGTAGCTGCGACAAGGAGCATGCACAAGCCTTGATAGCCGAGGGAGGCACACTTTAGCCTCAACGGGAGTAAACACAAAACCATGTGTAATTACATCACTACATTCAATGTGTCCATGGCCAGGATGGTTATTATTATAGTTTTGCTGAATGATAAGTAACTTTGATGAGCTTTTTTGTAGGAGGTGCTGATGGTTCATATCGATCAGAAAACTCATACTACTGAAGATGGTACAAATGTGATTGTTTTGAAACCGATTGGACGCTTGGACATCACTACAGCTTGGCCTTTTCGTCTGAAATTGCAAGAGTGTATTTCCCAACTGCGCAGGCATGTAGTGGTTAATCTGAGTCAGGTTGACTTTATTGATAGTTCGGGTTTGACATCCTTAGTGGCTGGCATGCGAGATGCTGACAAAATTAAGGGCAGCTTTCGCATTTGTTCTGTTCATCCAGACGCCAAGCTGGTGTTTGAAGTCACTATGATGGACACGGTGTTTGAAATTTTTGAAACGGAGGAAGAAGCCTTAGATGGTTTATCCAGTAGTATCGTCACCTGAATAGACATCTGCGACCCATTAGGTTTGAGATTAAGCTTGGTTTGGCTTCGGTCAATCTTTTAGCACAGATGTGTGATCAGAGCGTGTTAAAATAGCAAAGGTGCTGATTGACCCGACCGACGAAAAGGGCTTGAATGCTACTAGCGGCAGCTCGGGAAAATAACTTGGCTGAGCTTTGTAAAAATAAGTCCACAGCAAGTTGAAGTCCAATAAATCAAAGGACCTGCGGGAGGCGGGTTGCGGCCAGGGTAGTAGGGGAACAAAGCATTGAAATCCTACTGCGGGAGTAAGTGCGACAGAGCAAAACCTCCGGACGTTGATTAAGACCAATCTGGCATCAGCGGATGAAACTGGAAACCCCCAGCATCATCTTGGATTTGGTGGTAGGTGCTTCATGGGAGATAATAAAAATAATATAAAGCTTCAATTCTGATCTGCCTTGTGAATACTGTTCGCACAGTCTCGGATACTAAACGGGATTTCTACACCTATCACACTCGTCCCATTAACTCTATTTACCGACGTGTAGTAGAAGAGTTGATGGTAGAGATGCATTTGCTGTCGGTTAATGTGGATTTTAACTACGACCCCATCTATGGCTTAGGTGTGGTGACATGCTTTGACCGGTTTATGCAGAGCTATCAACCGGAAAATGATAAAGAATCAATTTTTAATGCTCTGTGTCAAGCAGTCGGAGGTGAAGCTCAGCAGTACCAGGAAGATGCCCAACGGCTCAAAACCAGCGTAGATTCTATGTCTGGGCAAGATTTGATCTCCTGGTTAAGTTCCCCAACCTCTGAAAATGGGAGTGGGGATTTGGCAACCACTATAGCTGCGATCGCACAAAATTCTCAGTTTAAGTACAGCAGATTGTTTGCCATTGGTTTATTTTCACTACTAGAGCAGACGGACTCGGAGTTAGCTCAAGACCAAAAGCAGCTCGAAGAAGTAATTAACAACATTAGCAGTGGATTAAACCTTCCTTCGGAAAAGCTACAAAAAGACTTGGAGTTGTACCGCAGCAACCTGGAAAAAATGGCACAGGCTCGGGTAGTGATAGAAGATGCCATTCAAGCTGATCGCAAAAAGCGGGAGGAGCGTGCTAAAGAGAAAGAAGAAAAATCAGCGACACCTAGCAGCGATTCCACCCCATCTGCCCCAGAAGAATCAGATTCCTCTTCGGATTCTTCTGAGGATGAAGCCCCATCTTCCTAGCTAGGTTTTTTTGATCTAACAGACTGATATCCCCCGGATAAATCCCAGATAAATCACGGGGGCTAATTCCATAACCCTGGTAAAAAAGGTCAAAGGGCAAGGTCGGTAAGCGATCAGCGATCAGCGATCAGCGATCAGCTGATCATCTCAGTCTGGGTATCAAGGACAATTTCACCCCAAATGATCTTAAATCAAAGCTTGTAATTGTTGAATCAGGTCTTCCGCTGGTCTGAGCCCCTCTATCCGTTGTTGAGGCTGACCGTTTTTAAACAGTACCAAGGTTGGTAACGCCTGAATCTGATACTGGGAAGCTAGCTGGGGGTATTTTTCTGTATCAATTTTTACAACTTTCAAACGATCTTTCAGCTCAGCATTGACCTGTTCTAGGATAGGAGCCATCATCTGACATGGCCCACACCAAGTGGCATAGAAATCTACCAACACCGGCACATCTGAGCCAGATAATAATTCTTGGAACGTTTTGAACTGCTTTTTAACGGCCATGAGCAAGAAACCTTTCCTAGTCCTTCTGCTCGATTCTAGTCCAAAATGATTGGAGCTGGACTAAGCTAAAGATTCCGGTAAAGTTAACTTTGGAGGAAACCTGTCCTGCCCACAGCACAAGATCAGGCAGGATAGAAAACAATTCAAGGTTTATGGAAACATTACAGACATCTGGGCAACCATCTTCGCAACAATTAAGCGATCGCATTGCCATCGTGACCGGTGCCTCGCGAGGAATTGGTCGAGCTGTGGCCCTGGCCTTAGCTGGGTCAGGGGCAAAGGTTGTAGTCAACTACGCCAGTTCCAGTAATGCAGCTGATCAGGTCGTAGGGGCTATCATTGATGCTGGGGGTGAAGCCTTAGCACTTCAGGCTGATGTGTCTCAAGCTGAACAAGTCGATGCCCTAGTTAAAGGGACTCTCGAAAAGTTTGGTCGTATAGACGTGCTAGTGAATAATGCTGGGATTACCCGCGACAACTTGTTATTGCGCATGAAACCCTCAGATTGGCAGGCAGTAATTGATCTGAACCTGACTGGAGTATTTTTATGTATCAAAGCAGTGAGCAAACTGATGCTAAAGCAAAAGTCTGGTCGGATTATCAATATTGCTTCAGTGTCAGGACAGATGGGAAACTCTGGTCAAGCCAATTACAGTGCTGCCAAGGCTGGTGTGATTGCCTTGACCAAAACCGTTGCCAAAGAGTTTGCTAGTCGTGGCATTACAGTCAATGCCGTAGCTCCCGGTTTTATTGACACTGATATGACCAGTGACCTTAAGTCAGAAGCCATTATCGAGCAGATTCCTCTAGGTCGTTACGGTAAGCCAGAAGAAGTAGCTGGGATGGTGAGGTTTTTGGCAGCTGATCTAGCTGCTGCCTATATCACTGGACAAGTGTTTAATGTCGATGGTGGTATGGTTATGGCTTGAACCCCCCGGCAGGTCTGTGTTTCAACTTCCGGAAAGTTGAAAATTGTCAGACGAATTAGCACTCTTCGTGTAAGAGTGCTAAATTTGCTAATGGAGACACAAAGCAAGTTCAAATAACCAATGGCAAAAATCGTTTCGTTTGACGAAGAATCCAGACGCTCATTGGAGCGGGGGGTCAATGCCTTAGCTGATGCTGTACGTATTACCCTTGGTCCAAAAGGTCGTAATGTGCTTCTGGAAAAACAGTATGGGGCACCCCAGATTGTCAATGATGGTATTACCGTTGCCAAAGATATTGAACTGGAAGACCCATTAGAAAATACTGGCGCTAGACTGATTCAAGAAGTCGCATCCAAGACTAAAGACGTTGCTGGGGATGGCACTACCACAGCTACCATTCTGGCTCAGGCCATGATTCGGGAAGGTCTTAAGAATGTGGCAGCTGGGGCAAATCCTGTAGCTGTGCGCCGAGGAATCGAGAAAACTGTTGCCGAGCTGGTCAAAGAGATTGAGGCCATGGCACAGCCGGTTCAGGGAACTGGGATCGCTCAAGTTGCTACAGTCTCCGCTGGTAACGATCAAGAAGTGGGTGACATGATTGCCCAAGCCATGGAAAAGGTCACCAAAGATGGTGTGATCACCGTTGAAGAATCCAAATCCCTCTCCACCGAATTAGAGGTAGTGGAAGGGATGCAGATCGATCGCGGTTATATTTCCCCTTACTTCGTGACCGATAACGAACGGATGACAGTGGAATTTGAAAACCCCTACATCCTGATTACCGATAAAAAGATTAGTGTTATCCAGGATTTGGTACCGATTCTGGAAAAAGTGGCTCGTGACAGCAAACCCTTGCTGATTATTTCCGAAGATCTAGATGGAGAAGCCTTGGCAACTCTGGTGGTGAATAAGGCCAGGGGTGTGTTGAATGCCGCTGCGGTCAAGGCACCGGGATTTGGCGATCGCCGCAAGCAAATGTTACAGGATATTGCAGTTTTGACCGGTGGTCAGGTAATATCCGAAGACGTTGGTTTGAGCCTGGATACTGTCTCCCTAGATATGCTGGGAAATGCTACCAAAGTTAGCATTGACAAAGACACTACTACCATAGTAGCTGGTGGTCAAACTAAGGCAGATGTAGAAAAGCGAGTTGAGCAAATCCGCCGCCAGCTAGCAGAAACTGACTCTGAATACGATAAGGAGAAACTGCAAGAACGGATTGCTAAACTGGCCGGTGGTGTAGCAGTCATTAAGGTTGGTGCGGCTACTGAAACAGAACTCAAAGACCGCAAGCTGCGGATTGAAGATGCCCTCAACGCTACTAAAGCTGCGGTAGATGAAGGGATTGTTCCTGGTGGTGGTACAACCTTGATTCGCTTAATAGAAAAAATTCCTGCACTGACAAACGACCTAGAGGAAGAAGAGAAAGTTGGTGGAAGGATTGTAGCCAAGTCATTAGAAGCTCCCCTGGCTCAGATGGCGGATAATGCTGGTGTTGAAGGTTCCGTCATTGTAGAGAAAGTACGGGAGAGTACTGGTAACGTTGGCTATAATGCTGCTACTGACACAATTGAAGACTTGATTGTTGCAGGTATTATTGACCCTGCTAAGGTAGTACGCTCATCCCTACAGAATGCTGCGTCTATCGCTGGTATGGTCTTGACCACAGAAGCCCTGGTGGTAGAGAAACCTGAACCTAAATCTGCTGCTCCTGCTCCCGACATGGGCGGCATGGGCGGCATGGGCGGCATGGGTGGCATGGGCGGCATGGGCGGCATGGGCATGATGTAGTGTCATGATCTAGTGCCATTAGCTAGTGCCATTAGCTAGTCTCTTGCTTTGCTAGCATAAAGCCTTAAAGCGGCTTGTCCCTGAGGACAGGCTGCTTTTTGATTGGTTAGGACTTACGCATTTGCCCCCGTGGGTCCCCCAAGCGAGCAATCCCTCGCTTGGGGGACTTTGACATCATTACCCCCCAGAATTGGGGGGCTAGGGGGGCGAAATCAACTTAACCGCGTAAGTCCTGTTGGTGATTAGTAATGGGGTGAATCAATATTGAGTAAACTCATTTATGGGGTATAATTTACCAATCCTTATCCATATAGCGCTACGCTTAGCGTCAGAAGTCACAAGTCAGAAGTCAAAAGTTTACTACAACAGGTTTTCAGCTTTTAGCAATGTCCTAACTTTAATGCGTAGTGCTATACTCTACTTCTTCCCATTAAGGAATAAAACCTTCAACTACTATTTTTCAGAGGTTTACAATAAATGGATAACGACCAAAACTTGCTAATCCTGACGATTTATATAATCGGCGTTACTTACGTTTTGTACAAAGCTTTCCAGGAAATAGACCAACTCATAACGGTTAAGGTAGACTCTGATGCTATCAATCAGGAACTGGAAAAGAACAATCTTAAGGATTTCATGGAAGTCAACTTTGGCTTCGATCCTAGCTATAAATTGGATGACTTAAAGGATCTTAAACTGAGTGTTAAAAATAAATCCAACGAGAATCCTGTTTATATTGAAATAGACTGGGACAAGAGTCTGATCACTGACTTGGAAAATAATTCCCGACCCATGATTTGGGTAAATTCTGATGATATGGAAGAGGCTCCCAAAAGCCAAGACGTTGGGAAAATTCGTCCTGGTCAAAATTGCGAATTTAAGCTTAGTGATGAAAATATTAAAAATGCGTTGTTTCCAGTAAAAGACTTGAAGAATGCGATTAAAAATGGTGGCAAATTTAATCTCCAATTATTATTTAATTTCTTTGAACCAAATACTGGAAATAGCCGTTCGTTCTACTTACCCTGTAGGTTTACACCGATCAAGTTACACTGGACTCAGGCTATAGTTCTTGCCTTGCAACCTCAATAGGAGTATAGCGTTTATGAAGCTTCCACCACCGTTAAGCGCCGAGGTGGTGGTGTCCTATGCTAATTTGGAGTTAGCCTTAACCCACAAA